>NZ_UWOA01000039.1:0-46925 GCF_900604305.1 Mycobacterium sp. P7213 | reverse complement strand
TTATCCGGCGGCGGCAGACCCGCGAACTACTAGATGCGATTGCGATTGAGCGGGCTGGGAGCTTCGCCTGACGACCGTGATTGTCCAGTTAGTGGTATTGGCAAGGGAGCTTGATGGGTGCGCCATCGGCCTTAGGTGGCGACCTGGGCGCCATCACTACTACTTGTTGTCTCCGCCCAGCCGTCACGGGACCGTTCTCGCCGCTGGATCAGGCCAGTTTGCAACACGCCCAAACCATGCACGGAACCCCCGTTCGGGGTGGACTGGAAGACCCAGCAGAAGACGGTCACCGACGAATACGAGCAGCGTGGCTTCGCGGGGCGCTTTGGACCCGGCCTGCCCCGCGTCTCCGACGGGTCGATGCTGTTCTTGCTGCACCTGATCTCCAAGATGCAGCCCGCCAAGGGCGGCGAGGGTGGCAGTCGCCTGGCCATCGTGCTCAACGGCTCCCCGCTGTTCACCGGTGGGGCCGGATCCGGGGAGTCCAACATTCGGCAGTGGATCATCGAGAACGACCTGCTGGACGCGATTATCGCGCTGCCGACCGAGATGTTCTACAACACCGGCATCGCCACCTACATCTGGATCCTGGACAACAACAAGCCCACCAAACGGCGGGGGAAAGTTCAGCTCATCAACGCCGTGGAGATGTTCGGCAAGATGCGCAAGTCTCTGGGATCCAAGCGCAAGGAGCTACGGCAGAAGGACATCGAGCGGATCTGCCACCTGTACGAGGGCTACCGAAACGAACACGGCACCGATGAGCGCCTGGCCCACTCGAAGGTGTTCAAGGGTGAGGAGTTCGGCTACTCCACCATCACCGTCGAACGGCCCCTGCAGCTGCGGTTCACCCCCAGCGCCGACAACATCGAAGAGGTCCTGGCGCAGAAGGGCATCGCGAAGCTCAAGACCGGTGAGCAGGCCGCGATCCGCAGTGCCCTGACCGGGCTGATCAGCTGGGAATGGAAGGACCGTGACGAATTCGTCGCCGAGCTGAAAACCGCCCTCCAAAAAGCTGGGTTGACCAAACCCCCGGCCCCGCTGGTCAAGACAATCTGGTCGACCATCGGCGAGCACGACGACAGCGCCGCTGTCGTCACCGACCGCAAGGGCAACCCCGAACCCGACACAGCCTTACGTGACACCGAGAATGTGCCGCTGACCGAGGAGATCGAGGAGTACTTCGCCCGCGAGGTCCTGCCCCACGTACCTGATGCCTGGATCGACCACGGCAAGACCAAGGTCGGCTACGAGATTCCGTTCACCCGCCACTTCTACCGCTACACCCCACCCCGCCCACTGGAAGAGATCCAGAAAGACCTGCGGGTCCTCGTCGAGGAGATCCAGGTCATGCTCGCCGAGGTCGGGGCATGACCTGGCCTGCTTACCCGCGCTACATACGTTCGGGTATCGAATGGCTCGGCGATGTGCCGAGTGAGTGGGCGGTCGATCGGCTCAAACAGTCGGTGCTGCGGGGCCAGAACGGTGTCTGGGGCGATGAACCCGATGGTGGCCCAGACGATATTCGGTGTGTTCGAGTTGCAGACTTCGATCGTCCGCATCTTCGCATACAGGATCGCGACATCACCTACCGGAAGGTAAGCAGCTCTGATCGGCGGGGTCGCGTACTGGAACCTGGAAACCTCATCCTGGAGAAGTCGGGCGGCGGCGAGAAAAGCCCAGTCGGGTTCGTGGTGTTGTACGACAAAGGCGAACCTGCCGTCTGCTCTAACTTCGTCGCAAAAGTAACCCTGCGCCCTGGGATGAACCCCCGCTACTGGACCTACGTCCACCACTCCTTGTATCACTCGCGGTTGACGCAGCCGTCGATCAAACAGACGTCGGGTATTCAGAACCTGGACCAGCAGAGCTACTTCAACGAGAGAGTGTGCTTCCCACCGGAAGACGAGCAGACCTCCATCGCCGACTTCCTCGACCGAGAGACGGCCAAGATTGATGCGTTGATCGCCAAGCAGGGGCAGCTCATCGCCACCCTGCGCGAGGACCGCACTGCCACTATCACCCACGCCGTCACCAAAGGCCTCAACCCCGACGTCGAGATGAAAGACTCCGGCGTCGAGCTACTGGGTGAGATCCCCCGGGTGTGGTCGGTCAGACCGTTCTTGCGGTGTGTCGACGGCAGAGTGGACTACCGGGGAGCGACTCCGAAGAAGGTCGATGACGGCGTGCTCCTCATAACCGCTCGTAACGTGCGGCCTGGGTGGATCGACTACACGATCTCCGAGGAGTACGTCTCCGCCGATGAGTACGGCGAGATCATGCGGCGCGGACTTCCCGAAGTAGGTGACCTCCTCTTCACCATGGAGGCTCCACTGGGAAACGCAGCGCTGGTGGATCGGACAGATATAGCGCTGGCGCAGCGGATAATCAAGTTCCGTCCTGATCCTCGCGTCGTACACCGGAAGTTCCTCTTATACGCGGTCATAGCGGAGTCGTTCCAGGCTCAACTTGTTGCACGCGCAACAGGTTCAACAGCATTAGGCCTCAAGGCGAGCAAGTTACCGGAACTGCAGTTGGTGGTCCCAGATATCAGGGAACAGCGCCGCATCGCGGGCTTCCTCGACGAGCGGTGCGCCCGGATCGAAGCCTTGATCAACAAGGCCAACGAGGTGATCGACATGCTGCGGGAGTACCGCTCGGCGCTGATCACCGACGCGGTGACCGGCAAGATCGATGTGAGGGGGGCGGCGTAGTGGTTGCGCTGCAGCATCACGAGTCGGTGTTCGAGTCCGAGATTTGCGAGTACCTGGCCGCGCACGGCTGGCTGTACTCATCCACCGACGACGGGTATGACCGTGAGCTGGCGCTGTTCTCGGAGGACGTGTTCGACTGGCTGGCCGACACCCAGCCGGACCAGCTGGCCAAGCGGGTCAAACCGGACCTGACCGGAGACGCCCGGGCCAAGGCACGGGCCGGGGTGTTGGCGACGTTGGTGAAGGCGTTGGGGGCTGATCCGAAGGCCAACGGTGGCACCCTGTCGGTGCTGCGGCGCGGGTTTAAGGACCTCAACGCGCAGTTCCAGATGTGTCAGTTCCGGCCCAACACCACCCTGAATGAGACCACCGCCAAGAAGTACGCGGCGGTGCGCCTTCGGGTGATGCGCCAGGTGCACTACTCGACGCAGAACCACCACAACAGCATCGATCTGGTGTTCTTCGTCAACGGCATCCCGGTGGCCACCGCCGAGTTGAAGACCGACCTCAGTGTCCAGAACATCACCGACGCGGTCCTGCAGTACAAGCATCACCGGCCTCCCAAGGGAGAGCCTCTGTTGGCGTTCGGGTCTCGGGCATTGGTGCACTTCGCGGTCTCCAACAGCGAGGTGCAGATGACGACCAAGCTGGCGGGCAAGGACACCGTGTTCTTGCCGTTCAACCGGGGCGATCACGGCCACGCCGGAAACCCGCTCAACCCGCACGGGTCGAAGACTTCGTACCTGTGGCAGCAGATCCTGGCCCGCGACACCTGGCTGGACATCCTGGGCCGGTTCATGCACCTGCAGATCGACGAGACCATCGACCCCGCCACGGGCAAGAAGGTCCGCAAGCAGACCATGCTGTTCCCGCGCTTTCACCAGTGGGAGGCGGTCACCAGGCTGGTGGAGGCCGCTCACGAGCAGGGGCCGGGACACCGCTACTTGATTCAGCACTCAGCCGGATCGGGGAAGACGAATTCAATCTCGTGGCTGGCGCACCGACTCTCGGTGCTGCACGACGATGCGAACGCTGTGGTGTTCGACTCGGTCATCGTGATCACCGACCGCACCGTGCTTGATGCCCAGTTGCAGGAGGCGATCTTCCAGATCGACCGCACCCCGGGGGTGGTGGCCCACATCGCGGGGCTGGGCGGCGCAAAAGCTCAGGAGCTGACCCACGCACTGTCCGGTGGGACGAAGATCATCATCGTCACCATCCAGACCTTCCCCTACGCGCTCAAGCTGATCCAGGAGCAAGCTGATCTGAGGGGTAAGAGTTTCGCGATCATCGCCGACGAAGCCCACTCGTCGCAGGCCGGGGAGGCCTCCAAGCGACTGAAAGCAGCGCTGAGCGCCACGGAGATCGAGGAACTCGCCGACGGCGGCACCGTGGATGCCCAGGACGTGCTGGCCGCAGAAATGGCTGCTCGGGCGGAGTCGAAGAACCTGTCGTTCTTCGCGTTCACCGCCACGCCGAAGGCCAAGACCCTGGAGTTGTTCGGGCACAAGGGTATCGATGGCACCCCGCACCCGTTTCACCTGTATTCGATGCAGCAGGCCATCGGGGAGGGCTTCATCCTCGACGTGCTGCGCAACTACACCCCCTACAAGACGGCGTTCCGGCTGACCCACAACGGCCAGACCTACGAGAGCGAAGACACCGCCAACGCCGGGACCATCGCCGTCACGGGCAGCGCGGACGGGGAGTTAGTCGACAAGAGCGCTGCCATCAAGTCACTGATGAACTGGGTACGGCTACATCCGACCAACATCTCCCAGAAGGTGCAGATCATCGTCGAGCACTTCCGCGCCAACGTCGCACCCCGCCTGGATGGGCGGGCCAAGGCGATGGTGGTCACTTCGTCGCGGAAGGCGGCGGTGCGCTACAAGATCGCCATCGACAAGTACGTCACCGGGCAGGGCTACACCGATGTGGCCGCGCTGGTGGCGTTCTCCGGTGAAGTCTCCGACCTCGAGTCGGGGATCGAGAAAGTCAGCGAGACTTCGACCTTGATGAACCCGGGGCTTAAAGGCCGCGACTTGCGCGATGCGTTCGCCACCGACGAGTACAACGTGATGTTGGTGGCCAACAAGTTCCAGACCGGCTTCGACCAACCGCTGTTGGTGGCGATGTACGTCGACAAGCGCCTATCCGGGGTCGCGGCAGTCCAGACGCTGTCGAGGTTGAATCGGACCGCGCCGGGCAAGGACCAGACGTTCGTGTTGGACTTCGCCAACACCGCCGAGGACATCGTCGAGGCGTTCGAGCCCTACTACGAGGCCACCACGCTGGCCGACGTGACCGACCCGAACATCGTGCACCAGACGATGAACAAGCTGGATTCGGCGGGGATCTATCAAGAGTCGGAGATCGAGGGCCTGGTCGTCGATTACCTCAAGGGCAAGGGCCATGAGGCGCTGAACAAATGGGTGGGCCCGGCGCAGGATCGCTTCCGGGACCGGGAACGCACCGCCCGCGAGCACAACGATCAGCACGGCCTCGATGAGTTGGAGTTGTTCCGCAAGGACGTCGGCACCTTCTTGCGGCAGTACGATTTCCTGTCCCAGATCATCAACTACGAGGACGTCTCGCTGGAGAAGTTGTCGATCTACCTGCGCCACCTGGCCCCGGTGATCTCCAGCGAGCAGCTGCACCACGAGATCGACCTGTCCACCGTGGATTTCGACTACATCGCTCAACGCCAGCAGGCCACCACCTCGGCCAAGCTCACCGGTGACGTGCCGCTGGAACCACCCAAGGAGGCGGGAACCGGTATCGCTCGCGACCCCGAGATGGTGGCACTCGATGAGGTCATCGCCCAGATCAACGACCTGTTCTCCGGGGATCACCCGGACTCCAGCGTCCGCAACGTCGTCACCCACATCCGGGACCGGCTCGAGGAAAGCGAGACCCTGCAGCAGCAGGCCCAGAACAACACCCTGGCGCAGTTCTCGGCCAGCCCCGACCTGCAGAACGAGTTCGTCGGCGCGGTGATCGGGGCCATGGCCTCCTCCGAAGACCTGTCCGCCCAGATCCTCAACAACCCCGAGCTGTCCCAGAAGCTGCTCGGTGAACTGGTGCCGCTGATCTACAAGGGGCTGAAGGTGACGGCGTGATCGGAGACTTTGCTGGTCGAATCGTCAGCGGTGCATCGTCGTTGATCGCCGGGAGTGCGCGAGGCGTCCAAGCAGGCTTTAGAGGAGTGAAGGACTGGGCGGAAGAAAAATGGGCCGACTGGGAGATGCAGCGATACCTGAAGTTTCATCCATCGGTCGCCCCCGATCCGGCGACCAAAGAGCGGGAAGATAGCTTTTACCAGCACGCGCACCAAGTCGTTGATCTGTATAAGTCGATCGAAGATGCCGAGATCAATGCCACGGCTGGTGCGACTAGGGCCGACAGGGCGTATCTGCGTGCGGAAGCCCGGGCGGCCAAGGCGGAAACCAAACGCGCCCTGCCGCTACTAATCGCGGCATTCGAGAGTGAGATCAGAGGCCAGTCGGTGGATGACGTCGTCGAAACCGCCAGTACCCTGATCGAATCTCTTGCTGCCCACCTGAAGTATGCCGTCCCGCGAGTTCTCCATCCGCACGATGTGCTTCAAGACCTGCACTCCGCGATGTTAACGCAGGCCAATCCATGGCTCGACAATCTGGACAATTGCGATTAGCCAAACCAGCCGCAACGCCCCGCGAGTGATCCTCGTCAGCTGGTCGCCGAGCGTCTAATGTCCGCGTCGCGAAGACGGGAGACCCCCGAGCACCTCGTGTCCGGCGCGATCCAGCGCAGAGCTGCGGACAAGACCAGCAGGAAGAACACCACGCACACCGCGCAGTTCGCTTCTGCGCTTCCTTTCGAGGGTCTTCTTCGCCTGCTCCGGATCGGTTATCCGCGACTGGACTTCCTTCGCTCGGTGGTAGAGAAGCCGGTAGCGTTTGCCGCCGGATGCCGAGCGGCGCAGCGTCTCAACGAGGGTGTTGATCCGCTCAATCTCTTCGGCGGTCAGCTTCCGATCAGAAGGTATCCCCGCGACTTGGCCAACCTCACCGGCGAGCAGCTGGTACTTGGTCTTCTTGGGCACGGGGTATCCTTCGCAACGCATTACCGCGAACGCCACCGACCTAAGGGTCCAGCAGTCAGACGCGAGCGTTCGGTAGAGCATATCGAAACAGCTGGACATCGACGGGCCGTCACGCGGATGGCGGCAGCGATACCCAGGCCCACCCGCTGGGCCGGTTCCATGTGAGCACATGCTGGTACCCGCCCGTAATCCACAGGTGCGTCGCGGCGAAGTCCTCACGCGGCACGTGCGCTGGCACGTAGCCGCGTGGCGAAAGCAACTGGTCGACCAGATCGAACCCCGCCCGGTAACGGTCGACACCGACCATCAGATGCCGTTCAGCAACACCCTGGTGGTCGCGCAGCTTGTGCAACTTCGACACAACGCGAGCGTCCGCGAACATCCGCTCTAGATCGTGATCCAGATTCTCGGCGCGAGGCCAACCCGTCGTAGGCGGCAGGCGCACGGCGACTGTGCCGGGAGCAGACAGTGCACTCGGTGAAAGGGCCAACCCCGACAACATGAACCACTGAACGTCTGTGCAGTCTTCGCTGACCGGTAGTCGAGTTGGGTCATCAACGCCGTGGCGGTCGCATGCGGCGATTACCGCTCGAAGACGCACCTGCAGTTGATCCAGTTTGGTGCTGAGTTCGACCCTGACCGCCCATCCTCGTGGGCTATCAACGGGGATCGTTTCGCCGCCGCCATTCAGCTTGGCCTGCAGCGCTGCCGCCTGGCCGTCGCGGTAGGTGGTCATCTCGACAGCGCCATCCACCCCCTCGGGTGAGGTAAACACGTAATCGACCGCGCGCTGACGCCCGTCGCAGTCGAACTGTTCTAGCTCGACGCCGTGCAGCCACTCGATGACGGCGCGTAGATACAGCTCAGAGTTGCTTTCGTTGCCCACAGACGAACCGTAGTGGACAGACTCGGACCACCGATTCTACGCGGCCCGGCTGGCCTGCTTGCGTCCTCCGTTGCCGCCGGTGATGACGTTCGACAGTTCAATAGCTAGACCTATTAATTAGTTCAAGCTATTATTGACGGTGTGGTTGATCTGGCGGCAATTCGCAAGGCTGCCGGGCTGACCCAGGCGGAGATGGCGCACCGACTCCAGGCCACCCAGGGGGCGATCTCGCAGACCGAACGCCGCGATCCCATGAGCCTGAGGCTGGGCACGCTCGTCGAGTACCTCGAAGCCCTGGGGGGCCGCGTGGAGCTGACCATCGCCGTCGGTGAGACCACCTGCACCCACGATTTGACCGAGAAGGGGAGCTGTTGAGCCGACTGACCGCAATCGAACTCGCCGACGAGGCCGATCGGGCCAAGGCCCGCCGGTTCTTCATGGCGTGGTTGGTAACCGCCACCATCGTCTCCGTCGGCGGCAACGCCGCCCACGCCGTACTGGAGTGGCTGCCCGTCGTCGCGGTCAAGATCGCCGTCGCCTGCCTGCCGCCGGTCGTCGCCCTGATCGGCATCCACGGCGTGGCCGTGCTGGCACGCAGTGGCCACACCACCCGCGCCCGCACCTCGGCCACCGGCGGGTGGGTTTACGGCCTGTCGGTGGCCGTCACCGGCTTGCTGGCACTTGGTGCTGCAGTGCTCAGCTTCGCCGGGCTGCACAGCCTCGCGGTCGCCGGAGGCATCGACCCGCAACTGGCTGCGCTGTGGCCGATCTGCATTGACGCGGGGATCGCGGTGTCCACCATCGCGCTGGTGGTGCTGCGCCCCGCATCGCCTGCTGACCTACGCGCTGCACGTGCAGGTACTGCTGCACCCACGCCGGTGCAGACCAACGCACCCGCGGACCGCACAGCAGCAGCAGTAGCGGCCTCACCTGCACCGCGCACCGCGGGTGCGCCCGCAGTGCCCACTGCACCTGCACCGCATCATCGGCCTGCGAACCAGCCCTCACTGCAGGCCGTCGCACAGGCTGCAGGCGCGGACCCGGACGTGGCCGAACTGGCCCGCACCCTGGTCGATACTGGTGCAACCACCAAGAGCGTCGGTCAGGTCGAACAGGTCCTGGCCGCACATGCAGCCGGGACTGCGATCACGCGGATCGCCGCCGATGCGGGGATTCATCACCAGACGGTGCGGTCGATACTCACCGCGGCTGCCGAACAACGGCAACTGGCCACGGTCGGATGAGCTGACCCGCGGACCGAAGTTCGTGTGGAAAGCAGCCTCTCCCCACAGCATCACCGCGTGATGCTCAGGCGGATGGTCAGATCGGCGACCTCGACGTTGAGCGTCGGCGGCTCGGCGGCTCGGCGTTCTCGGCGGTGGGCTCGGTCTGGTCCTCGGCGCTCATCACGGCCCTCGCTTTCCTGACTAGAGGATGACTGAACATGTTCGCTGTCCGATACTCCGGGCCAGAGTCGGGATGCGTGAACTGCGGCGATTCAACCACGGTCATCATGACCGGAGTTGCTGGCGAGCAGCAGGTCGTGGGCCTCCGTCCCCCTGTGGGGTACGCAGCTCTCCGCAGCAGGTCATGGGCAACCGTATGCCAGGGGCATACGGTTGCCGAGGACGGCGAGTCATGGGCAGTTGTGGTGCTGAGCACCACGACTGGTGCAGTTGCTACCCAGCGGGTAGCAACTGGCGCTGGCGAGCGGTCGCAGCCACAGCCCCACGATCGGGTTGACGGTCGGCGGGTGGGTCAGCTTCCGGGTCATGTCGATCCCCAGCACCGTGTAGCGCGCTCCGTCGATGGCGACGGTGTCGCCCTGCCAGAGGGTGTGGGTCAGCTCGCGGGTGTCGATGCCGACCATGACGGTGTCGAGCTGGGTCGCGGTCTGCCACAGCAGAGACAGCTCCGCCACAGGTCGTGGGCCTGTGCTAGCCAGTGGGTAGTGCAGCTGCCGGTAATACTGGCTAGAGGACGCCTGTAGGCCGGATCCGCAGTAGGGGCAGGGCAGGCCGTCGCTGTAGGCGGTGAACACCGCGCTGGTGTAACGGTCACAGCCCGGGCAGGTCAGCTTGTAGGCCATCAGAGGGCCACCGCGTCGTCGCCCTGGCCGAACTGGGAGGTCAAGATGACCTCGCCCAGGTGGCGGTCGGTGACCCGGTAGAGTGCGAAATCTTCGACCGGGCCGAAGTACTCGGGGTGATCGGTGACCACCTGCAGGTCGGGATCGAGTCGACGTAGACCGCGTAGACCTCGTAGGTGCCGACGTCGGCGGGCAGGCCGTGGGCGCGGGCGCTCACCCGAGGACCTCGCTGGTCTCGTGGGGCTCGGCGGGCCGCTCACGGTTGGCCAGCAGCGCTGCGTGTCGTTCGTCGAGGGCCGCCGCCTGCGCCGGGTTGTCCCCGCGCCAGCGGTACTGCTTGACGTCCTCCCAGATCTCCTCCCACGCGACCTCCAGCTCCTCGACGCGATGGGCGTCCCAGTGCGTCAGGGCTCGGCGGCCAGCGTCGCCCGGACGGCGAAAAACACGTCCTCGGCTTTGTCGGGTCCGGCGGCGCGCAGCATGCCGGTCGCCCACTCCAAGGTCTCGCACCTCAGGCGCTGGCACGTCTCGTGGTTCCGGGTTATCGCCTCGCCAGACTGTCGTTCTTGCGGTGCCATGCCTTGATCTTCTCGCGTAGTTCTTCCACTGGTGTCGGTTCACGGGGCTGTGTGGCCTGCTGGCGCGCTATCTCCTCGCTGTGGTGCTCCTGGGCTCCAGAGCCGTGAAAATGGCATTTTGCGATCTCAAATCGCGAAGTGTCGTCGGCCGAGCCGACCAGAACCTCCGGGTCGTAGTTATTGCCCTCGATGTCTTGGGCCCGCGCCGCCATCAGCTCGTCGAAGTTGCTCAGAATCTGGTACAGCCCGGTCACCCGGCGACCACCCTCCATGGCCTGGCTCCAACTGCGCTCGGTGTAGCCGTTGTCGGCGACCGGGTTCGCGCCCAGCCAGCCCGAGTCGAAGACGTAATCGACGACCAGCACCGCCTCGTAGAGGGTGCGCTCGCCCAGCAGCCGATCGGCCCACCTGAGGTTGCGCAATGCCCGAGCGCGGGTGATCTGGTTCCACCGGCCTCCGCCGACCCAGCCGGGAGCCCTGCTCTGCATGGCCTTGGTGTCGATCTTGGCGGCCAGGTAGGACACCAGCCACCGAGCCTCCAGAGACCCCTGGGCGAGGTCTGCCCACCCCAGATCCAGGCTCGTGTCCCCGGGCACCGTGCTCGGGTCGGGGAACGTGGGGTCGACCAGGTGCAGTGCGGGCTTGGGTGCCCAGACCTTGGGCGAGCGGGGCTTGCGCGTCTTGGGCTTGGCCTTCGGCTTGCCAGAGCCTGCGACGGGCACCAGGGAGTGCCCCTCCAGGGATTCCAGCGGCTGACCCTGCGGCAGGACCAGGGTCTGCCCCCCGGCCAGCGGAACCAGGACCTGGCCACCGGCGGGCTCCAGGGTCTGCCCCGCCTCCAGCAGGATCACCGGGGCCGGAGTTTGCCGTGTGTTACTTACTCCAGGAGAGGTATCTACTGCTGAGAGTGACTCACCTTGATTAGCTCCTTGGGTATCTCCACCAGAAATAACCCTGGTAGTAGGTACACACTGCAAACTCGGCGCACCACCGGCTGGGGCCGATTCTGGTCCATTCTGGACCACCGCCAGGTTCAGCTCCTGGAGCTTGTCGATGGTCCTGCTCACGGTCTGGTGGCTCATGCCGGAGGTCTTGGCCAGAGTCCTGGAGGAAGCACCGGGGTGCTGCCGCAGGAGCATCTGGGTGACGGCGATCTGGGGTCCGTATTGGGCCAGAACTTCCAGGTCGATGTCGATGCCGTCAGGACCCCGGGAAGTCTTCGGCTTACGGATGTTAGTTGAGAGCATAACGATGCTCCTGAGTTGTTGGTTGGTACCGAACTTCGGAGCCACCTCCTGTGGTTGGGAGGTTCGAGGAACCCGGGTTACGGCCCGGGGTCCTCTTCCATCCGGGGCTACTCCCGGCTCACATCGGATCCCTCCTCGGATTCCGGCGGGTCGAGGCGGAGGCCATGTAGCCCTCCCAGGCCGCCCGGCGCTTCCCGATCCGCTCGGTCTCGATCAGCTCCTAGTAGTGGCTCTGGGCGGCGTACTTGGCGCAGTTCAGGCCGGTCACGGCGGTCGTGACTGCCGGGTAGATCGAATTCGGGTGGCACTACCGACGCTGGGGTCCTTCGCGGAACCAGACGGGAGGAGATCCTCGGCCCGCAGCTGCTGCAGGCGGTCACGACATTCCTCAGCGGTCGTCGCGCACCGCCTTGGCCTTGCCCCGCTGCGGCCGCGCTCGGAGTTCACTGGCCGACATGACAGGGGGAGGATCCTCCTCGGCCGGGTCGTCGGCGGGGCGATACCAGGGGTAAGGCCCGCAGTAATCGAGTGCGGGGGCGGCCCGCTTCATCACCCGCTGCCGCTGGGTGTCGTACTCCTCTTGCCGCTGCTTTAGGCGGGCCCGCAGCTCTTCGCCCTTGTCCCGCAGGGAGATCAGCTCTTCGGCCAGCTCCAGCAGGAGGTGTGCCTCTTCGAGTTGCTCCTGCAGCTCCCAGACATCGGCGATGTAGTCCTCCGCCGTCATCTCGCGGGTGTCCAGTCCGTGAACCGCCTTGAGTTCGGCGCGGTATTCGTTGACCATGTCGAGGCGTTTCTTGCCAGTGCTCATGCCGCACCGCCCTTGCGGCCACGGCGGGCCTTGGCCGACTTCAGCGCCAGCCCGCTGAAGTACGCCTTGCGGGCGCTCTCGGCGCGCAGACCGCGCTCGGCGGGTGGCAGCGTGCCGCCGGGGTCTACGTCGCGTTCGAAGCGGTCCAGCGCGGCCTGTCGGGCCGCTGCGGTGCGTGCGCTGCGGTCCGGTGTATTCGCCCACGAGGCGTGTGCCGCCATCCGACTGCGCAACGACCGCTCCGTGGGGGTCAGCCCTTCGTTGATGGAGGTCACTTCTCACCACCCAGGACACGGGCGATCCGCTCCACCTGGTCGGGTAGGAGCGGTGGGCAGAATTGCATCACCTCGGCGGCATGCTCGGCGATTCGAGCGGTGGCCAGATCTCGGTGGGCGGTTACGACCACGGGATCATCGAGGGAACGACCGCGCTTGAGCTGCGAGTACCGACCCGCAGCCCGGCTTAGATCTTTGTTCATCGGGAGTCTCCTGCGACAGGAATGGATCTCTGTCGCACGCTCCCGAGACCGGGCCGGAATCCGACACTCCGGTGTCTCGCGGTGTGCGCTGCGCTTGGTGCCTCGTCACATTGTCACGCTGGTCCAGGCGTCTACCCTCTCCGAGGGCAGCGGCTCGGTCGGATTCCGATTCACCTGGGCGCTGTACTGACTAGCGTAGCAGACTCTGGACGTCTAGTCGTTGTAACCCTAAGTAGCGCAAGGGTTTTCACTATAGTCCGACTATAGGATGACTTTCATTCGACTGGAGATGGCGGGCATCGCTGATCGGTTTCGTTACAGTTCGCCCAGATTCAGGCCGCGTGCCTCGGCGGCGGCGCGCTCGGAGGCGGATGCTCCGGTGTACCGATCGAGCATGGACCTGCTGGTCCACCCGGCCACCGACATCAATCCTTGTTCACTGCCCCCGGCGCGCAGCCACCGAGTCGCGGCGGTGTGCCGCATCAGGTGGAGATGGAAGCCAGGGATTCCCGCTGCCTTGGCCCGGTCACGCAGGGTGTCGTTGAGGCCGTGGTAACTCAGCCCCCGGTTGCCCCCGACTCCCAGCCACAGCGCTGGGGTGGCCGCCAGGTTGTGGGTAGCACGTATCCGTAGGTAGCGGTCCAGGGCGGTTCCGACCTGGGGGCCGAATGGTGCGGTGCGTCCTTTGCCGCCCTTGCCGCTGCGGATCGTCACCACGCCGCCCCGCAGCGGCTCCACGTCGGCCACGGTCAGCGCCACCGTCTCCGAGGCCCGGATACCGGTCTCCAGCATCAGTCGCACGATGGCGGTATCCCGACGGTCCCGGAAGCCGTTGCCCCTGCATGCGGTAAGTAGTGCACTGAGCTGGTCGTCGGAGAGTGCCGGGGTGACTTTGGTGGGGATTTTGGGTGCTCGCAGGCCCACGAGGGGGTCCTCGGGGATCTCTTCCTCCTCGGCCAACCACCGAGTGAATTGCTTCAGGGCGGCTAGACGGAGGGCCACAGTATTGGCGGCCTTTCCGTCTGCGATTAGCTCGCCCATGTAACGCTGCACCAAGGGCCGCGTAAGCTGCTCCGGGTGTTCGTTGTCGCCGCACCACTCCAGATAGAGTCGCGCCCCGCGCAGGTAGGACGTGATCGTCTTGGGGGAGCGGTTGGCGGACAGCAGTGCCAGCTCCCAGGATTGCGTGAGGTTGGACAGCAAAGGTTCCGGCACAGCCGTTATCTTACGTTCCAGCGCTGTGCAAAGCTGAAATCCGAGCATGGCCTGCCATAAGTGCAGGTCAATCCGCTAAAGGGAAGAATCGACTTTCCTAACTAACTGACCATTCTCTAGGAGACGTGAACGACCGTGGCTTCAACTGCTGACTTCAAAAACGGGCTGGTGCTGGTGATCGACGGCCAGTTGTGGCAGATCACCGAGTTTCAGCATGTCAAGCCGGGCAAGGGTCCGGCCTTCGTGCGCACCAAGCTCAAGAATGTGGTGTCGGGCAAGGTCGTGGACAAGACCTACAACGCCGGCGTGAAGGTGGAGACCGCCACCGTGGACCGCCGCGACGCCACCTACCTGTACCGCGACGGCAACGACTTCGTGTTCATGGACAGCGAGGATTACGAGCAGCACCCGCTGCCGGAATCGCTGGTCGGCGACTCGGCGAACTACCTGCTGGAGAGCATGCTGGTGCAGATCGCCTTCCACAACGGGGTGCCGCTGTATCTGGAGCTGCCGGTCAGCGTCGAGCTGGAGGTCACCCACACCGAGCCCGGCCTGCAGGGCGACCGGTCCAGCGCGGGCACCAAGCCGGCCACCATGGAGACCGGTGCCCAGATCAATGTGCCGCTGTTCATCAACACCGGAGACAAGCTGAAGGTCGACACCCGCGACGGCAGCTACCTGGGACGGGTCAACTCCTGACCATGCCTGCTGGCAAGCCGGTGAAGGGCCGGCACCAGGCCCGTAAGCGTGCCGTCGACGTGCTCTTCGAGGCCGAGGCCCGGGGCCTGACCCCGGCCCAAGGCGCGGAGCTGCGAACGGCGCTGGCGAGTGAGCAGCCCGACGTGTCACCGCTGCACCCGTACACCGTCACGGTGGCCAAGGGGGTCACCGAGCACGCCGCCCACATCGACGACCTGATCACCTCGCACCTGCAGGGCTGGAAACTGGAGCGGCTGCCGGCCGTGGACCGGGCGATCCTGCGGGTGGCGATCTGGGAATTGCTGCATGCCGATGACGTCCCGGAGCCGGTCGCCGTGGACGAAGCGGTGAAGCTGGCCAAGGAGTTGTCCACCGACGATTCGCCCGGGTTCATCAACGGCGTGCTGGGCCAGGTGATGCTGGTGACACCGCAGTTGCGGGCCGCCTCGCTGGCGGTGCGGGCGGCGAGCGAGCCGGCGGTCACACCCGGTGAGCCCGACTCCGAGGACACCCCGCAGGACTGAAAGCCGGGTTTCGCGAGGCCTGTCGGCCGAGGGATCCGGAGGTCGCTAAACCGGCCGATCCGCGTCAAGATCATGCAGACTGGCCCCATGGGCCAAGATTGGGACGCACGGAATCGGAGACTACGAGTATCGGCTTTAGCGGCGGTGGCGAACCCGTCGTATTCGCGGGTGGACACCTGGAACCTGCTCGACGACGCGTGTCGGGAATTGGCGGCGGTCGACCGCGCCGGGATGGACACCGCCCACCAATATGCGCAGGTCAAGCGCTTGATGCAACGCCTGGCAGCCTACGAGCGATATTGGTTGTTCCCCGGCGCGGGAAGGCTGGCGGCGTTTCGCAACTACCTCGAGGGCATGGCGACGGTGTCGCTGACCGAGCAGGTGTCGCTGGTGGTGCGGCTGCTGTCGGACTACGGCGACCGGGCAGCGCTGTTCGACCTGGGGTTACCGCTGTCTGATCAGGAATTGGTAGCGCAGGCCCGGCGGCAGCAGTTCTACACCGTGCTGCTGGCCGACGACTCGCCCCCTGATGCACCGGAAAGCCTCGCGGAAAGCCTTCGCGCACTGCGCAACCTCGACGACGAGGTGCAGATCGAACTGTTGGTGGCCTCCAGCGTTGAGGACGCCGTCACGGCCGTAGCGCTCAACGGTGAGATCCAGGCGGCGATCGTGCGCCACGACCTTCCGCTGCGATCGCGCGACCGGGTCCCGCTGATGACCACGCTTTTGGGCGCCAACGACGACGCGGGAGTCGTCGATGGCAGCCACGACGCAATCGAGTGCGGCGAATGGATGCGGCTGCTGCGTCCCCACATCGACCTGTATCTGCTGACGGACGAATCCATCGCCGCGGACACCGAGGAAGAGCCCGACGTCTACGACCGCACCTTCTACCGGCTCAACGACGTCACCGATCTGCACAGCACGGTGCTTGCCGGAATCCGGAAGCGCTACGCCACACCGTATTTCGATGCGTTGCGGGCCTATGCTGCCGAGCCGGTCGGTCAGTTCCACGCGTTGCCGGTGGCCCGCGGCGCCAGCATCTTCAATTCCCGCTCGCTGCAGGACATGGGAGAGTTCTACGGCCGCAACATCTTCATGGCCGAAACCTCGTCGACCTCGGGCGGGTTGGATTCGCTGCTGGACCCGCACGGCACCATCCGGGTGGCGATGAAAAAGGCTGCCAAGACCTGGAACGCCGACCACACCTATTTCGTCACCAACGGGACCTCGACGGCCAACAAGATCGTGGGGCAGGCGTTGACCCGGCCCGGTGACATCGTCCTGATCGACCGCAACTGTCACAAGTCGCATCACTACAGCCTGGTGCTGGCCGGTGCTTATCCGATGTACCTGGACGCCTACCCGCTGGCGGCCACGGCGATCTACGGCGCGGTGTCGCTGCACACCATCAAGCGGGCACTGCTGGACCTGGAAGCCGCCGGACAGCTGCACCGGGTCCGGATGTTGTCTTTGACCAACTGCACATTCGACGGCGTCGTCTACAACCCCGGCCGGGTGATGGAGGAAGTCCTGGCGATCAAGCCGGACATTTGTTTCCTTTGGGATGAGGCCTGGTACGCCTTCGCGACGGCGGTGCCGTGGGCCCGGCAACGCACCGCCATGGTGGCCGCCGAACGCCTGGAGAGCATGCTCGGCTCACCGCGTTACGCCCAGGAGTACCAGGCATGGCGCGAATCCATGGCGGGCATTGATCGCGACCAGTGGAGCGAACACCGGCTGCTGCCGGCTCCCTCGGCGCGGGTGCGGGTCTATGCGACCCACTCCACGCATAAGTCCTTGTCGGCCCTGCGGCAGGCGTCGATGATCCACGTCCGGGACAAGGACTTCAACGCGCTGGCGCGGGATGCGTTCGCCGAGGCGTTTTTGACTCACACCTCCACCTCACCGAACCAGCAGCTGCTCGCTTCGCTGGATCTGGCGCGCCGCCAGGTGGACATCGAAGGCTTTGACCTGGTCCGGCGGGTTTACGACATGGCGCTGGTGTTTCGCCACCGGGTTCGTAAAGACCGGCTGATCAACAAATGGTTCCGGATTCTCGATGAGGACGACCTGGTGCCCGATGAGTTCCGGAATTCCACGGTCAGTTCCTACCGTCAGGTCCGCCAGGGCGGTTTGGCGGAGTGGAACGAGGCCTGGCGTTCCGACGAATTCGTGTTGGACCCGACCCGGGTGACGCTGTTCGTGGGTCGGACCGGGATGAACGGCTATGAATTCCGCGAGAAGGTCCTGATGGACCGATTCGGCATCCAGATCAACAAGACCTCCATCAACTCTGTGCTGTTGATCTTCACCATTGGTGTCACCTGGTCCAGCGTGCACTACCTGCTCGATGCGTTGCGCCGGGTCGCCGGCGAACTGGACCGGGCCTGGGCGGCGGCCAGCAGCGACGATCGGGCGTTGCAGCAGCGCAAAACCGTTGAGATCACCGAAGACCTGCCGCCATTGCCGGATTTCAGCGAGTTCGCGCCCGCGTTTCGTCCCGGCGGTGCCAGCACATTCGGCGACATGCGATTGGCGTTTTACGCCGGCTATGAAGAGGCCGACCGCGAGTATGTGATGCTCGGCGACGCCGGGCGCCGGGTCGCCGACGGTAAGACGCTGGTCTCGACGACCTTCGTGGTGCCCTACCCGCCCGGGTTCCCGGTGCTGGTTCCCGGTCAGGTGATCTCCAAGGAGATCCTCTACTTCCTGGCCGAACTCGACGTGAAAGAGATTCACGGCTACAACCCCGAGCTGGGGTTGGCGGTGTTCACGCCCGAGGCATTGGACCGCTACGCGCAGGCACCCGGCCTCGCCGATTAAGTACGCTGACTCGTCATGGCCACGTCGGACGCAGTTGGCGGGTCGGGTGGCAATCCCCGGCTGTCCGTGCAGGACTGGGTGCAAGCCGGCTTCCGGATTCTGGCCGAAGACGGGCTCAAGGCGCTGACCATCGACCGGCTTTGCAAACGGCTCGGGGTCACCAAAGGCAGCTTTTACTGGCATTTCGCCGACATGAAGGCCTACCGCCAGGGACTGGTCGACACCTGGGCGACCGTGCGCGACTCCGAACGCGGCGACTTCGATGCGCTGTCGGAACTGCCTCCGCGTGAGCGGTTGTCGCGCATGATGACCGCCCTGGTCGGGCCCGCGCATTGGATGCTCGAACGTGCGATGCGCGAATGGGCGCGGTCGGAGGACAGCGTCGCCGCGGCGGTACGCAGCTCGGATCGGCGGGTGCTCCAAGCGGTTCGGCAGGTGTTTCTCGACGACGGCTTCGATGCAGACGAGGCCGAGATGCGTGCCAACGCAACGTTCGCCGCCGGAATCGGGTTTCTGCATCTGGCCGGGTCGGCGCCGAGCTCATCGGCCGCGGGACGGCGAGAACAGTTCCTGGACGTCATGCTTCGCCACTGACGTCCATACCAAAAGGTATGGTACGGTCCGACCATGGCGACCACGATGGCACCGGTGGTGTCCGAGGAATTCATCTCCCGACTGGCGCAGCGCGCCGCGGCGGCCGAGGAGCTGCGCCGACTGCCGGCAGACACCGTCGACGAATTCC
Source organism: Mycobacterium sp. P7213 (assembly GCF_900604305.1). Taxonomy (NCBI): domain Bacteria; kingdom Bacillati; phylum Actinomycetota; class Actinomycetes; order Mycobacteriales; family Mycobacteriaceae; genus Mycobacterium; species Mycobacterium sp. P7213. The sequence continues at coordinate 28,035 of NZ_UWOA01000039.1, read as the reverse complement.
GAAAGTCCGGGCTGGCCGACCTGCTCTTGCCGGCACGCTACGGCGGACGCCAGGCCGAGTTTCCCGAGATCCTCGACCCGATTCGGCGCATGGCGCATGGCTGCGCGTCGAGTGCCTGGACGCTCGGCTTCTACATCCTGCACAACTGGATGCTGGCGCTCTTCGGTGAGCAGGCCCAGGACGAGGTGTTCGCCGACGGGCCGGTGCTGTGCCCGGCGCCGTTGGCGCCGACCGGACGCGGCGTGCCCGACGGTGACGGAATCCGGCTGTCCGGGCGTTGGTCATGGGCGACCGGGGTGATGGATGCCGACTGGATCATGGTCGGAGCGATCTGCGGTCCCGACGACGGCCCTTACCCTGCGCTGGTGCTGCTCCCGGCGGCCGACATTCACATCGAGGATGTCTGGCACACCGCGGGCATGCGGGCCACCGGTTCCAACGATGTCGTCATCGAGGATGTGTTAGTCCCGTCGCACCGGCTGGTCAAGGTCGTCGACATCTACTCCGGTACCGCGACCGGCGCCGAGCTGCACGACGGCTCGGCGTACCGGTGGCCGATGGTCCCGGCGCTGGCCCTGGTCGCCGCGATGCCCGCCCTCGGGTCGGCCGAATGGGTCGCCGACTTGTTCGCCGAGCGCTTGGCCGGACGGGTCCTGGCGTATTCCGGTGCCGCGCAGAAGAATCAGCCGGCGGCCCAGATTCGCCTCGGTGATGCGCGGGTTCGGCTGCGTGCGCTGCGCGGCTTGCTCGGCGACACTGTCGGCCGGATTCAAGGTGCGGTGGACGCGCGGGAGCGGATCAGCCGTTCCACTCGGGCCGATGCCCGGGCGGCGGCCGCGTACATCGTCCACGAATCCCGCGCCGTGATCGCCGATCTGCTCGAAGCCTCCGGTGCCAGTGCGCAGTTCGTAACCAGCCCGCTGCAGCGCGCCAAACGCGATGTCGACGTGATCTGCGGGCACGTAGTCTTCGACTACGACGTGGCACGCGAGTTGTCTGGCGCACTCGAGGCCGGCGTGAAGATCTCACCGATCTCGATGATCTGACCACGAAGGGCACCATGAAGACGCTGTGGGTGGAAGCGAGTCCGAAGCAAGAGCACTCACTGTCCTCGGCACTGACCCAGGCCTTTCTGGACGCCGCGCCCGCGGCAGCGGTCGGCGACGTCGAACGGTTCTCGGTGTGGACCGACGAGATGCTGGTGTTCGGGCGCGACGCCGCATTCGCCAAGTTCGCTCCGCTCTACGGCGAACGCCGCACCCCTGAGCAGAAGCAGATCTGGTCGGAGGTGCTGGCCGAAATCGACCGGGTGCGTTCATTCGACCGCCTGGTGGTGTCGTCGCCGATGTGGAATTGGCATGTGCCGCATGCGCTGAAGGCGTGGATCGACGTCATCGTGCAACCGATGGCCAGCTTCACGCTCAACGAGCGCGGCGAACACGTGGGCACGTTGGGGCAGGGCAAGCCGCTGCAACTCGTCTTGACCCGCTCCAGCGCGTACGACGGCAATCGTGCCGACCTGCAGGATTTCCAGCGCCCCTATCTGGAGTACGTGTTCACCATGCTGGGCTACAACGTGCAGACCCTGGTCTTCGAACCGACCACGCGCTGGACCGCCGAGGAGCGGGAACAGATGCGCGACGCCGCGCTGGCGAAGGCTCGCCGGGCGGGCGCGAGTCTCGTGGGCGAGAGCCGCTAGACCGGGCTCACAGACCCAGCGCCGCGTAGGTCCGGCGGACGAACTTCGGCTGCGCCACCCGCAGTTTGGCGATCGAGGTATTGCCGGCGACCGCGACGGCCATGTCGGCGGAGAGCGTCGGAGAGTTCTGGACCAGATAGATCAGGATCAGGTCCGCGGCCGGATCCGCCTGCCACCACGTGCCGTAGGCGCCCGGCCAGCCGAACGCGCCCGCACCGCCCGGTCCGAACAGCGGCTGGGACTTCGCCGGGTCGGTCACCACCGACAGGTTGAGACCGAACCCGCGACCGACCCAGAACGGGGCGCCCAGGAACGCGTGCCGCTTCTGGTCGTCGGTGAGCTGATCGGTGCGCATCGCCCGCGCGGATTCCGCCGAGAGCACCCGGGTGCCGTCGAACATGCCGTCGGCCAGCAACATCCGGGCGAACGCCAGGTAGTCGTCGGCAGTGGACATCAGGCCGCCCCCGGCGTTGGGAAACGCCGGCATCGTGATCGGCACCGGACCCATCGCATCGTCGCGCAGCGTTTCCCCCTCGACGCGATACATGGTGGCGCTGCGCCCACGTGCCTGCGGTGTGACGCAGAAGCCGGTGTCGGTCATTCCCAGCGGGCCCAGGATCCGGTCCTCGATCACCTGGGGCAGTGGCTTGCCCTCGATCCGCGACAGCAGCACGCCCAGCACGTCGGTGCCGTGGCCGTAGGTCATGCGCTCACCGGGCTGATCCACCAGGGGCAACGCCGCCAGCGCCGTCAGCCAGGCTTCGGGTCCGCGACCGAAGGGCAGACGCTGGTACTCCCGCGCGATCGGACCGGGCACGGAGAATCCGTAGCCGATGCCGCAGCGGTGGGTCATCAGGTCGTCGACCGTGATCGCGCGCCGGGCCGCGGTGGTCGATTCCAGCGAACCGGCCGGGTCGACCAGCACCCGCGGCGCCGCGAACTCCGGCAGCCAGTGGGCGATCGGGTCGGTCAGCCGCAGCCGTCCTTCGTCGACCAGGGTCATCGCGGCGGCGATGGTGACCGGCTTGGTCATGGAGGCGATCCGGAAGACCGTGTCGCGGGTCATCGGAAGGCCGGCGCCGACATCGCGGTGGCCGATCTCGTTGACCTGCAGCACCGAGCCGCGCTGCCAGACCAGCGTCACCACGCCGGCCAGCAGGCCGGTGTCGCAGGCCTCGCGCAGGGGCGCCTGATTCGGGTCGAGATTCACCCGGTCAGGTTAGCGGCGACCGCAAGCGCGGCGGGTGTTAGGCTACCCGGCAGTTCGACATCCTTTAACGATCCGTCCCGAGAGGCGGAGAAGGAGGTCCTGCAGTTTCGCATGGGCGCTGCCGGTAATTCCAGCACCGACCGGGAATTGATGTCCTCGGCGGATGTGGGTCGCACTGTTTCTCGGATCGCACATCAGATCATCGAGAAGACGGCCTTAGACGACCCCGATAGAGCCAACTCCCCGCGCGTCGTGCTGTTGGGCATACCCACCCGCGGCGTCACCCTGGCCCAGCGGCTGGCCGCCAAGATCAGCGAATTCTGCGGAGTTGATGTCGCGCACGGAGCGCTGGACATCACGTTGTACCGCGACGACCTCATGCGTCAGCCCCCGCGGCCGCTGGAGCCCACCTCGATTCCGGCGGGCGGCATCGACGACGCGTGCGTGATCCTGGTCGACGACGTGCTCTTCGCCGGCCGATCGGTGCGGGCCGCACTGGACGCGCTGCGCGACGTGGGGCGACCCCGGATCGTGCAGCTGGCTGTGCTGGTGGACCGCGGCCACCGCGAGCTGCCGGTGCGCGCCGACTATGTCGGCAAGAACGTGCCGACCGCCCGCGGCGAAAGCGTGCACGTACTACTGGCTGAACACGACGGCCGCGACCAGGTGGTGATTACCCGGTGAGCACCAGGCATCTGCTGGCAGCCGGCGATTTGAGCCGTGATGAGGCCACCGCGATCCTCGACGACGCCGACCGTTTCGCTCAGGCGCTGGTGGGACGCGAGGTCAAAAAGCTGCCCACCCTGCGCGGGCGCACCGTGATCACCATGTTCTACGAGAACTCCACCCGGACCCGGGTCTCGTTCGAGGTGGCCGGCAAGTGGATGAGCGCCGACGTGATCAACGTGTCGGCGTCGGGATCCTCGGTCAACAAGGGCGAGTCGCTGCGCGACACCGCGTTGACATTGCGCGCTGCCGGCGCCGACGCGCTGATCATCCGGCACCCGTCCTCGGGGGCGGCGCACCTGCTCGCCGAGTGGACCGCGCGCGCCGAGGAGACCGGGCCGTCGGTGATCAACGCCGGCGACGGTACCCACGAACACCCGACCCAGGCGCTGCTGGACGCGCTGACGCTGCGCCAACGACTCGGCGGAATCGAGGGCCGACGGGTGGTGATCGTCGGCGACATCGTGCACAGCCGGGTGGCCCGCTCCAACGTGCAACTGCTGGCCACCCTCGGCGCAGAGGTGGTGCTGGTCGCCCCGCCGACGCTGTTGCCGGCCGGGGGCAGCGACTGGCCGGTGACCGTGAGTTACGACCTCGACGCCGAGCTGCCCGCGGCCGACGCGGTGCTGATGCTGCGGGTGCAGGCCGAGCGGATGACCGGCGGATTCTTCCCGTCTACGCGGGAGTACTCGGTGCGGTACGGGCTCTCGGAGAAGCGCCGGGCGATGCTGCCCGACCACGCGGTGGTGCTGCACCCCGGTCCGATGCTGCGCGGCATGGAGATCTCCTCGTCGGTCGCTGACTCGTCGCAATCCGCGGTGCTGCAACAGGTTTCCAACGGCGTGCACGTGCGCATGGCGGTGCTGTTCCATCTGCTGGTGGGCAGCGGATCCGCGGGGTCGGCTGGAGAGGAAGCAGCGTTGTGAGCGTGCTGATCCGCGGAGTGCGGTGCTACGGCGAAGGCGACCAGGTCAACGTCCTGGTGCAAGACGGCCAGATCGTGCAGATCGGGACCGGTCTGTCCGTACCGGACGGCGCTGAGGTCATCGACGCGCCCGGACAGGTGTTGCTGCCGGGCTTCGTCGACCTGCACACCCATCTGCGTGAACCGGGACGCGAATATGCCGAGGACATCGAAACCGGCTCGGCGGCGGCGGCCCTGGGCGGCTACACCGCGGTGTTCGCGATGGCCAACACCGATCCAGTGGCCGACTCTCCGGTGGTCACCGACCATGTCTGGCAGCGCGGCCAGCAGATCGGCCTGGTCGACGTGCACCCGGTCGGCGCAGTCACGGTCGGGCTGGGCGGCACGCAGCTGACAGAGATGGGCATGATGGCCGCCGGCACCGCCGGTGTTCGGATGTTCTCCGACGACGGTGTCTGTGTGGACCACCCGCTGGTGATGCGCCGCGCGCTGGAGTACGCGACCGGACTGGGGGTGTTGATCGCCCAGCACGCCGAGGAGCCACGGCTGACTGTCGGCTCGGTCGCCCACGAGGGGCCCAACGCGGCCCGGTTGGGCCTGGCCGGCTGGCCGCGCGTCGCCGAAGAGTCGATTGTGGCTCGAGACGTCCTGCTGGCCCGCGACGCCGGCGCCCGACTGCACATCTGCCATGCGTCCACCGCCGGCACCGTGGAGCTGCTGAAGTGGGCGAAGGCGCAAGGTATCTCGGTGAGCGCCGAAGTCACTCCGCACCACCTGATGCTCGATGACAGCCGGCTCGTCGACTACGACGGACGCAACCGGGTCAACCCGCCGCTGCGCGAGGCCTCCGACACCGAGGCGCTGCGTCAGGCGTTGGCCGACGGCGTGATCGATTGCGTGGCCACCGATCACGCCCCGCACGCCGAACACGAGAAGACCTGCGAATTCGCCTCCGCCCGGCCCGGGATGCTGGGCCTGCAGACCGCGCTTTCGGTGGTGGTGGCCACCATGGTGCAGACCGGTCGGCTGACCTGGCGTGACGTGGCCCGGGTGATGAGCGAGCGGCCCGCGCAGATCGTCGGTCTGCCGGATCAGGGCCGTCCACTGGAGGTGGGCGAGCCGGCCAACCTGACCGTCATCGATCCCGACACCACCTGGGTGGTCGCCGGTGCGCAACTGGCCAGCCGTTCGGACAACACCCCCTATGAGGAGATGACCCTGCCCGCGACCGTCACCGCGACCCTGCTGCGTGGCCGGATCACCGCCCGGGACGGGAAGAGCCCGGTATGAACACGCCCACGCTGATCGGCTCGCTGGTCTTCGCGTTTCTGCTGGTGGTGCTGATCGGCGTGGTGATCCGGTTGATGATGCGCGGCTGGCGCCGCCGCGGCCAGCTGCAGGACGCGCTGATCGGGACCCTGCCCACGGTGCCCGACACGGTGGGGGCACCGACTGTGGCCGCCACCCGCGGGCAGTATCTGGGCTGCACGCTGGCCCCGAAGTGGAACGACCGGGTGGTGGTCGGCGACCTGGGCTATCGCACCAAGGCGGTGCTGACCCGCTATCCCGAGGGAATCATGGTGCAGCGCAGCGGCGCCCGGCCGATCTGGATCCCTGCGGACACGGTGATCGCCGTTCGCGCCGAACGCGGCATCGTCGGGCGCACGATCCCAACGCGCAGCCATGACGGAGTGCTGGCGATCCGCTGGCAACTGCCGTCGGGCACCGAGATAGACACCGGCTTCCGCGCGGACGACCGCGCGGAGCACAGCCGCTGGTTGGAAGAAGAGGAAGACGACAGATGAACTCGCGTGCGGTGCTGGTTCTCGAGGACGGCCGGACGTTCACCGGAACGCCGTTCGGGGCCGTGGGACAGACCCTGGGTGAGGCGGTGTTCTCCACCGGCATGTCCGGCTATCAGGAGACCCTGACCGATCCCAGTTACCACCGGCAGATCGTGGTGGCCACCGCCCCGCAGATCGGCAACACCGGCTGGAACCGCGAGGACGGGGAGAGCCGCGACGAAAAGATCTGGGTGGCGGGCTATGTGGTGCGCGACCCGTCGCCGCGGGCGTCGAATTGGCGGGCCACCGGAACCCTCGACGACGAGCTGGTCCGTCAGGGCATCGTCGGTATCGCCGGGGTCGACACCCGGACCATCGTGCGCCACCTGCGCAATCACGGCTCGATGAAGGCCGGGGTGTTCTCCGGTGACGCGCTGGCATCACCGGATGAGTTGGTGACCCGGGTCCGTGAGCAGCCGTCGATGCTCGGCGCCGACCTCGCCGGGCAGGTCAGCACCGACGCCGGATACGTGGTGGAACCCGAGGGCGCACACCGGTTCACCATCGCCGCGCTGGACCTGGGCATCAAGACCAACACGCCGCGCAACTTCTCGCGGCGCGGAATCCGCAGCCACGTGCTGCCGTCGTCGGTGGACTTCGCACAGATCGCCGACCTGAAGCCAGATGGAGTGTTCCTGTCCAACGGGCCCGGGGACCCGGCCACCGCGGAGGCGATGGTGGCGTTGACCCGCGAGGTGCTCGGTGCCGGAATCCCGTTGTTCGGAATCTGTTTCGGCAACCAGATCCTGGGGCGGGCACTGGGCCTGAACACCTACAAGATGACGTTCGGCCACCGCGGCATCAACATCCCGGTGATCGACCATGCCACCGGGCGGGTGGCGGTGACCGCGCAGAACCACGGCTTTGCGCTGGAAGGCGAAGCAGGCCAACGCTTTGACACCGACTTCGGCCCGGCGGTGGTCAGCCACACCTGCGCCAACGACGGAGTCGTCGAGGGCGTCAAGCTCGCCGACGGCCGGGCGTTCTCGGTGCAGTACCACCCGGAGGCCGCGGCCGGACCGCACGACGCGGAGTACCTGTTCGACCAGTTCGTCGACCTGATGGCAGGGGAGAAGTAATGCCGCGCCGTACCGACCTGCGCCATGTTCTGGTGATCGGCTCCGGGCCGATCGTGATCGGACAGGCCTGTGAATTCGACTATTCGGGGACCCAGGCCTGCCGCGTGCTCAAGGCCGAAGGCCTGCAGGTGAGCCTGGTCAACTCCAATCCGGCCACCATCATGACCGACCCCGAATATGCCGACAACACCTACGTCGAGCCCATCACCTGGGAGTTCGTCGAAAAGGTGCTGGCTCAGCAGGCTGAGCGCGGCAACAAGGTCGATGCGCTGCTGGCCACCCTGGGTGGGCAGACGGCGCTGAACACCGCGGTGGCTCTGCATGAGCACGGGGTGCTGGAGCGCTACGGGGTCGAGCTGATCGGCGCGGACTTCGAGGCGATCCAGCGCGGCGAGGATCGCCAGCAGTTCAAGGACATCGTCGCCAAGGTAGGCGGCGAGTCGGCGCGTTCCCGGGTCTGTTACACCATGGCCGAGGTCACCGAGACCGTCGCCGAACTCGGGTTGCCCGTCGTCGTTCGCCCCTCTTTCACCATGGGCGGTCTGGGATCCGGGCTGGCGGCCAGCCTCGACGAGGTGGAGCGGATGGCCGGCGACGGCCTGGCCGCCTCGCCGACGGCCAACGTCCTGATCGAGGAATCCATCTACGGGTGGAAGGAATTCGAGCTCGAGCTGATGCGCGACGGCAACGACAACGTCGTCGTGGTCTGCTCGATCGAGAACGTCGACCCGATGGGCGTGCACACCGGCGACTCGGTGACCGTCGCCCCGGCGATGACACTGACTGACCGGGAATATCAGCGGATGCGCGATCTGGGCATCGCGATCCTGCGCGAGGTCGGGGTGGACACCGGCGGCTGCAACATCCAGTTCGCGGTCAACCCGAAGGACGGCCGGCTCATCGTGATCGAGATGAACCCGCGGGTCTCGCGATCCAGTGCGCTGGCGTCTAAGGCGACCGGCTTCCCGATCGCCAAGATCGCCGCCAAGCTCGCGATCGGCTACACCCTCGACGAGATCATCAACGACATCACCAAAGAGACCCCGGCCTGCTTCGAGCCGGCGCTGGACTACGTCGTGGTGAAGGCGCCGCGCTTCGCGTTCGAGAAGTTCCCCGGCGCCGACCCGCGGTTGACCACCACCATGAAATCGGTGGGCGAAGCGATGTCGTTGGGCCGCAACTTCATCGAGTCGCTCGGCAAGGTGATGCGCTCGCTGGAGACCGATCGCGCCGGGTTCTGGACCAAACCGGACCCCGACGAAGACTCGGCCACCGCAGCGCTGGAGCGGCTGCGCACCCCCACCGAGGGCCGGCTCTACGACATCGAGCTGGCGCTGCGGCTGGGCGCCAGTGTGGAAGCGGTCGCCGAGGCCTCCGGTGTGGACCCGTGGTTCGTCGACCAGATCAACGGCCTGGTGGCGCTGCGCGCCGAGGTGGTCGACACCCCGGTGCTGGACGCGGACCTGCTGCGCCGCTGCAAATACAGCGGCCTGTCGGATCATCAGATCGCCGTGCTGCGCCCGGAACTGGCCGGTGAGGACGGGGTGCGGCTGCTGCGGAACCGGCTGGGCATTCACCCGGTGTTCAAGACCGTCGACACCTGCGCGGCGGAATTCGAGTCCAAGACGCCCTATCACTACAGCACTTTCGAGCTCGACCCCGCCGCGGAGACCGAGGTGGCGCCGCAGGAGGTCAAGCCCAAGGTGCTCATCCTGGGTTCCGGGCCCAACCGGATCGGCCAGGGCATCGAGTTCGACTACAGCTGCGTGCATGCCGCGATCACCTTGAGCCAGGCCGGGTTCGAGACGGTGATGATCAACTGCAACCCCGAGACGGTGTCCACCGACTACGACACCGCCGACCGGCTCTACTTCGAACCGCTGACGTTCGAGGACGTGCTCGAGGTGTACTACGCCGAACAGCAGTCCGGGCAGGGCGGCCCCGGGGTGGTCGGCGTGATCGTGCAGCTGGGCGGACAGACCCCGTTGCGGTTGGCCCAGCGGCTCGCCGATGCCGGTGTGCCGATCGTGGGAACCAGCCCGGAAGCCATCGACCTGGCCGAGGACCGCGGCGCATTCGGTGACGTGCTGACCACCGCCGGCCTACCGGCGCCGCGGTATGGCACCGCGACGACCTTCGAGCAGGCCAAGCGGATCGCCGCCGACATCGGTTATCCGGTTCTGGTGCGTCCCTCCTACGTGCTGGGTGGGCGCGGCATGGAGATCGTCTACGACGAAGAGACGCTGCACGGCTACATCACCCGGGCCACCCAGCTGTCCCCGGAACATCCGGTGCTGGTCGACCGGTTCCTCGAAGACGCCATCGAGATCGACGTCGACGCACTGTGCGACGGTACCGAGGTCTACATCGGCGGCATCATGGAGCACATCGAAGAGGCCGGCATCCACTCCGGTGACTCGGCGTGCGCACTGCCGCCGGTGACGCTGGGGCGCAGCGACATCGAGAAGGTGCGGCGGGCCACCGAGGCCATCGCACACGGCGTCGGGGTGGTGGGACTGCTCAATGTGCAGTTCGCCCTCAAAGATGACGTGCTCTACGTCCTGGAGGCCAATCCGCGGGCCAGCCGCACCGTCCCGTTCGTGTCCAAGGCCACCGCGGTGCCGCTGGCCAAGGCGTGCGCGCGCGTCATGCTGGGCGCCACGATCGCCGAGCTGCGCTCGGAGGGCCTGTTGGCCGCCTCCGGGGACGGGGCTACCGTCGGCCCGAACGCCCCCATCGCGGTCAAGGAGGCCGTGCTGCCGTTCCACCGCTTCCGTCGCGCGGACGGCTCGGGCATCGACTCGCTGCTCGGCCCGGAGATGAAGTCCACCGGTGAGGTGATGGGCATCGACCGCGATTTCGGCACCGCGTTCGCCAAGAGCCAGACCGCCGCCTATGGGTCGCTGCCGGCCCAGGGCACGGTCTTCGTGTCGGTGGCCAACCATGACAAGCGTTCCCTGGTGTTTCCGGTCAAACGGCTCGCCGACTTGGGCTTCCGGGTGCTGGCCACCGAGGGGACCGCGGAAATGCTGCGCCGCAACGGGATTCCGTGCGATGTGGTGCGCAAGAATTTCGAGGAACCCAGTCCGCAGCGCCCGGAGCTGACCGCGGTGGACGCGATCCGGGCCGGGGAGGTGGACCTGGTGATCAACACCCCGTACGGCAACTCCGGCCCGCGGGTGGACGGCTACGAGATCCGTTCGGCAGCGGTCAGCGTGAACATCCCGTGCATCACCACTGTTCAGGGTGCGGCCGCGGCGGTGCAGGGCATCGAGGCGGGCATCCGCGGCGATATCGGGGTGCGCTCGCTGCAGGAGCTGCACAGCACCCTGGGCGGGCAGTAGTGACACCGGGGTTCGGGGCACGCCTGGCCGAAGCGACAGCGGCCCGCGGGCCGCTGTGCCTGGGCATCGATCCGCACCCCGAACTGCTGGCCTCGTGGGGCTTGCCCGCGACGCCGGACGGGCTGGCGGCGTTCAGCGAGACGTGTGTGGCGGCGTTCGCCGGGTTCGCCGTCGTCAAGCCGCAGGTGGCGTTCTTCGAGGCCTACGGGTCGGCCGGCTTCGCCGTGCTGGAGCACACCATCGCGGCGCTGCGCGAGGCCGGTGTGTTGGTGCTGGCCGACGCCAAGCGCGGCGACATCGGCTCGACCATGGCCGCCTACGCCGCCGCCTGGGCCGGCCCGTCGCCGTTGGCTGCCGATGCGGTGACGGCCTCGCCCTACCTGGGCTTCGGGTCGCTGCAGCCGTTACTGGAGACCGCCGCGCAGCATCGGCGGGGAGTGTTCGTGTTGGCCGCCACCTCAAACCCGGAGGGGGCCAGTGTGCAGCGTGCCCGAGACGCCGACGGCCGCACCGTGGCACAGGCGATCGTCGACGCGGCCGCGGAAGCCAATCGGGCCGAGGGCGCGGCGAGCCTGGGTTCGGTCGGGGTCGTGGTGGGCGCCACGCTGCGCGAGGTGCCCGATCTGAGCGCCCTGGGTGGGCCGGTGCTGGTGCCGGGCATTGGAGCCCAGGGAGGGCGCCCAGAGGCCCTTGCCGGGCTGGGAGGGGCCGCTGCGGGCAGCTTGTTGCCGGCGGTCTCGCGGGAGGTGCTGCGGGACGGACCCGATGCCGGTGCGCTGCGTACCGCCGCCGAGCGGTTGCGGGACGCCGTGGCCTACCTGGCCGCCTAGCCCCACCTGACACAACAAGGCCTGCGTGGCGCCCGTCAGGGGCGCCCCGCAGGCCCTGTATTGCCGGTTACCGGCCGCCGAAGTTGACGCCCCCACCGGTATTGGCGTGGTAACCGCCGCCGAAGGGCCCCATGTTGACGTTGGCGCTGTTGTTCTGTCCGCCGCCGGCGCCGATTCCGTTAGGGCCGAAGTTGAAGCCGCCGTTTCTGCCGACATTCATACCGCCCCCGAAGGGCCCCATGTTGACATTCACCCCGCCGTTGTTGCCGGCCCCACCGGTGATTCCGTCATTGGGTTCGGCGCCGGCCGCGCCGATCCCGAAAGCGCCGAGTGCCACCACCGCGGACGCCGCAAGAGCCCACCGGCCAGCACGGCCGACTGTCGTCATCGCCATCAATTCCCACTTTCTCTACCGAAACGGTATTCAGCGGAAATGTTCATAGTCATACCCCCCATAAACACCCCCGGGTGGACCGTCCACCTGGCCGGAACATTAGGCGGCTAATCCACGGCTTCGGCTGGGCAAATGTAAAAACTCCCTGAATAGTTGCTGTCAGTCCAGCGGGTATCTGGTTTCGTGTTTTTTTGCCGTGAGATCGAGCGCCTCCGCGCGGAAATAACGGGCGTTGGGGGCTTACCGGGGTTGCCGCCGGCGCATCCGCAGGCCGGGACGACGACCCTGGCTGCCAGGGGTTGGCCGGGGGCGCAAAGGGTGCCGAACACTGTGGTCGCCCACCTCGTCGAGGTGCCGGCGTCCGTTGCGATGGACCCCGGCAGTCGATGGCCCCCGGGTGGCCGGAACCGCCCTCGACACGCCCGACACGCCGCGCGGCGGGAAGTCAATGGCGTGAAGGTCCGGTCACATCCCGAAGACCACCCCCCGCGGCCACGGCGCGGCGTCCCATCTGACCGAGAATATGTAGCAAAAGGCTAGTTCAGAGCGGTTTTTCGGGCCGGGGCACCGAAGATGACGGTTCCCCCGGAGCGGGTCGAGCGACGGTGGCCGACTCGGGTGGGACGGTGCCGCGCCCAGACCCCATACGCTGGGCATTTGTAGCCGGAAACGGGGGGGTGGGGTTAGATTTCGTCAGACGGCGTGGGTACGGTCGTCGTCTCTGGCCGAAGTACCTGGCCGGGACAAGGAAAACATCGACGTTGTCGATGATGACGAGACGGAGGAATCGTGGCCCTTCCCCAGTTGACCGACGAGCAGCGCGCCGCCGCGTTGGAGAAGGCGGCGGCCGCGCGTCGGGCCCGAGCGGAGCTCAAGGACCGGCTGAAGCGTGGCGGCACCAATCTCAAGCAGGTGCTCAAGGACGCCGAGACCGACGAGGTCCTTGGCAAGATGAAGGTGTCTGCGCTGCTGGAAGCGTTGCCGAAGGTCGGCAAGGTCAAGGCGCAGGAGATCATGACCGAGCTGGAGATCGCCCCCACCCGCCGGCTGCGCGGCCTGGGCGACCGGCAGCGCAAGGCGCTGCTGGAAAAGTTCGACTTCTCCTGACCCGGCAGTGAATACCGGTGGAGGACCGGACAGCGGGAACGCGGGACGCGTCGTAGTGCTGTCCGGTCCATCCGCGGTCGGTAAGTCGAGTGTGGTCCGGTGCCTGCGGGAGCGGGTACCGGACCTGTATTTCAGTGTGTCGGCCACCACCCGGGCGCCCAGGCCCGGGGAGGTGGACGGCGTCGACTACCGATTTGTTTCGCCGGCCGAGTTCGACCGGCTGGTTGAGAAAAACGAGCTGCTGGAGTGGGCCGACATTCACGGTGGCCTGCAGCGCTCAGGTACTCCGGCGGCCCCCGTCATAGACGCCACCCGCTCCGGCCGACCCGTTCTGATCGAGGTCGACCTGGCCGGGGCCCGGGCCATCAAGAAGGCCCTTCCGGAGGCGGTCACGGTGTTTCTGGCCCCGCCGGACTGGGACACACTGCAGGCCAGACTGGCCGGCCGCGGCACCGAATCCACCGAGGTCATGCAACGCCGGTTGGCCACCGCACGCACCGAGTTGGCGGCGCAGGGCGACTTCGACGCCGTCGTGGTCAACAGTCGATTGGAAACAGCCTGCTCAGAATTGGTATCCTTGCTGGTGGATACCGCACCGGGCGCGGTCTGATTTACCCGGACGACAACCAGCAGGCGTGACCCGCCCCAGCCAAAGAGCTTCAGGAGATTGTCTTAAGTGAGTACCTCGCAGACCGACTCGGCCGTGCTGACCGACGCCGACGAGTTCGACCCGGCGTCGATCGGTGGTTATGACACGCCCCTCGGCATCACCAATCCGCCCATCGACGAGCTGCTGCAGCGGGCGTCGAGCAAGTACGCGCTGGTGATCTACGCGGCCAAGCGGGCACGCCAGATCAACGACTACTACAACCAGCTCGGTGAGGGCATCCTCGAATACGTCGGGCCGCTGGTCGAGCCCGGCCTGCAGGAGAAGCCGCTGTCGATCGCGCTGCGCGAGATCCACGGCGACCTGCTCGAATACACCGAAGGCGAGTAGCCGGAGCCGGGCAGGACGGGTCGTACCGGTGGGCCAGAAACGGGTCGTCGTCGGTGTCTCCGGGGGCATCGCCGCATACAAGGCGTGCACCGTGGTCCGACAGCTGGCCGAGGCCGGTCATTCGGTTCGCGTCGTCCCGACCGAGTCCGCCCTGCGGTTTGTCGGGGCAGCCACCTTCGAGGCGCTCTCGGGCCAGCCGGTCGACACCGGGGTGTTCGACGATGTCCCTCAGGTCCCCCATGTGGCAATCGGCCAGCAGGCCGACTTGGTGGTGGTTGCACCGGCGACCGCTGACCTGTTGGCGCGCGCAGTGGCCGGTCGCGCCGACGACCTGCTGACCGCCACCTTGCTCACCGCGCGCTGTCCGGTGCTGTTCGCTCCGGCCATGCACACCGAGATGTGGCAGCATCCGGCCACCGTCGCCAACGTGGCGACGCTGCGGGAACGCGGCGCAGTGGTCCTCGAACCTGCATCGGGCCGGCTGACCGGCGCCGACACCGGCCCCGGCCGGCTGCCCGAGGCCGAGGAGATCAACACCTTCGCGTCGCTGCTGCTGGAGCGCGCCGACGCGTTGCCGCACGACCTGGCCGGGCAGAAGATCCTGGTGACCGCGGGCGGCACCCGCGAGCCGATCGACCCGGTTCGCTTCATCGGCAACCGCAGTTCGGGCAAGCAGGGCTACGCCGTCGCCCGGGTGGCCGCCCAGCGTGGCGCCGAGGTCACCCTGATCGCCGCACACACCGCGGGGCTGATCGATCCGGCCGGAGTCCACGTGGTGCACGTCAGCTCCGCGCAGCAACTGCATGACGCGGTGTCCAAGCACGCCCCCGAGGCGCACGTCCTGGTGATGGCCGCTGCCGTCGCCGACTTCCGCCCGGTGCGGGTGGCTCAGGCCAAGATCAAGAAGGGCCCCGACAGCGCGGGGGAGCCGACCATCGAGTTGGTCCGCAACGACGACGTGCTGGCCGGCGCGGTGCGTGCCCGTGCCGACGGGCAGCTGCCGAATATGCGGGCCATTGTCGGGTTTGCCGCGGAGACCGGCGATGAGAACGGCGACGTGCTGTTCCACGCTCGGGCGAAGCTACGCCGCAAGGGTTGTGACCTGTTGGTGGTCAACGCCGTCGGGGACGGCCGGGCCTTCGAGGTCGACCACAACGACGGCTGGCTGTTGGCCGCGGACGGAACCGAGTCCGCCCTGGAGTCGGGCTCCAAGACGTTGATGGCCAGCCGCATCGTGGACGCGATTGCGGCGTTCCTCGGCAGCAACCGCGCCTGACACGGCCCGCCACCGCGTGGCCATCGCAGCATTGACCGCTCGTCGTCACTCGGCTAACTTGCAGAACGTAAGTTAGCCGAGAGGGGCCGGAAATGGACGACCGTCGCTACGTGGTGATCGGAGGCGGTCTGGCCGGTCTGGCAGC
This sequence comes from Mycobacterium sp. P7213, assembly GCF_900604305.1. NCBI lineage: Bacteria > Bacillati > Actinomycetota > Actinomycetes > Mycobacteriales > Mycobacteriaceae > Mycobacterium > Mycobacterium sp. P7213. The sequence continues at coordinate 12,459 of NZ_UWOA01000039.1, read as the reverse complement.
CGCGGTCTGGCTGGCCGAGGCCGGCAAGAAGGTGACGCTGCTGGAGCGGCGCGGCCGGCTCGGCGGGCGTACCCAGGCGATGCAGGTGCAGGGCATAGCGGACCTCGCCGACAACGGCCAGCACGTGATCGCCAGCGGCTACGACCACCTGTTTCGCTACCTGACCAGCGTCGGAACCCGATCGATGGTCGAGTTTCCGACCGGCGGAACGCTGCGCTGGCCCGGCGGGGCCACCACCACCCTGGTGACCCGCGGACTGGGCGCGGTGCGAACGCTGTTCGGGCCGCACCCCGATGCGAGCCTGCTCGACCGGCTGCGGACCGCTGCGGCCACGGTGCGCCTGACCGGTGAAGCACTGTTTCAACCCGCCGATCTGCCCGATCTGACCACCGACCAGTGGCTGCGCCGCGTCGGGATGCCCGCCAAGGCCCGGGAGGCGGTGTGGGACTGGCTGGCACTGGGCATCGCGGCCGAGCCGGTGGAGCGGGGTTCGGCGAAAGTCTTTGCCGACGTCCTGGCCACCGGAATCCGACTCGGCCTACGCCACCGCGCTGCGGTGACCATCGGTTACCCCACCACCGACCTCGACACGCTGTACATCTCCGGCGCGCTCGCCGTTTTCGACCGGCTCGGCGTGGAGGTGCGCTACCGCACCGTGGCGCGGCGAATCGTGGTGCAAGACAATGCCGTTCGTGCCGTCCAACTGGCGGATGGCACCGAGGTCGCGGCGGACGCGGTGGTGTGTGCGGTGCCCAACTCGAATATCGCCGGCCTGCTCGACGATCTGCCCGAGCACGCCGACATTTACGCCGCAGCAGAAAAGCTGCACTACACACCGATCGTGAGCACCAACCTCTACCTCGACCGTCCGTTGGGCACCGAGGCGGCGATGGAGTCGGTGATCGGCGGCACGGGCGTCATCGACGAGGTGTTCGACCGGCAGCGGATGCAGCGCCGCGATCCCGATGGTGCGTGGCTGTATTGCCTGACCACCAGCGGAGCCTACGAGCAGATTCACCGGTCCAACGAGCAGATCGTGGCCGAGCAGATGGACATGCTGCGCCGCTACTATCCGGCCGCGGCCGAGGCGAACGTGGTGGCCGCGCAGGTGGTGAAGATGCCCAAAGCCACCTTTTCGCAGGTGGTGGGCACCGACGGGCTGCGCCCGGATCAACGCACGTCGGTGCCGAGCCTGGTGCTCGCCGGGGACTGGACCCGAACCGATTGGTCGGCGACCATGGAAAGCGCCGCCCAGAGCGCGGCCCGCGCCGTGGAATTACTGCTCGAGCTGCCGCCCTCGCCATGAGCCCGCAATCAGAGCCGAAGCGGCGGATGTCGGCACAAGCGCGGCGGACGCAGTTGCTCGACCACGCCCGCGACATCGTCGCCGCCGAGGGCTACGCCGCGGTGACCATCGAACGGGTGGCCCGCGCCGCGCAGGTCACCCGGACGGTGCTGTATCAGAACTTCGGTGATCTGGCCGGCCTGATGACCGCACTACTGGACCGCGAATCGGCGATTGCCTTCGCTGGAATGCGCAGCGTAGACGGTCCGCCCGACGAGGACCCGGACGCGCTCGGCCGCGGCATTCTGGCGTATCTGCATGCGGCGCCGACCAGCTGGCGCATCATCCTGAGCTCGCCCGCCGGTGCTCCGCCCCAGGTGGGGGCCCGCACCGAGGCGGGCCGTCGCTATGCCCGAACCATCGCCGCAGGCCGGCTGTCCCGGATCGTGGGCCACCCAGTCGACGCCGACGGCGTGACGACCCGGCTGTTGCTGTCGGCGTTGGAGGAACTGGCCCTGCTCCACCTCACCGATCCGCGAACTCACCCGGACGAATTGGTGCTCAGTTATCTGCGGTCACTGGTCGCCTGGGCGGTCCGGGTCGAAAAGGCGACGGCGGCGACCGGACGGTAGAGTAGGCGCTCGCAGGGCCGAGTCGTTCAGGATCCTCGTCGTGGGGGATGTTGTCGAGGATTTTCTGGACGGAGGGCAGCACCGCCATTACCCGGCCCGTGGCACGGGGGATGGGCACCGGGCTGCCAGGCTCTCCCGAGGACCACACGGCTATATTAGCCCGAGCTAACTTCTTGAACGATTACCCGGAAGGCGACATTGTGAGCGAAAAGGGACGGCTGTTCACCAGTGAGTCGGTGACCGAGGGCCACCCCGACAAGATCTGTGACGCCATCAGCGACTCGGTGCTCGACGCACTGCTCGCCGATGACCCCCGTTCGCGTGTTGCGGTGGAAACCCTGGTCACCACCGGCCAGGTGCACGTGGTCGGTGAGGTGACCACCAACGCCCGCGAAGCCTTCGCCAACATCACCAACACGGTGCGCGAGCGCATCCTGGAGATCGGCTACGACTCCTCGGCCAAAGGCTTCGACGGTGAGACCTGCGGGGTCAACATCGGGATCGGCGCGCAGTCGCCCGACATCGCCCAGGGCGTCGACACCGCCCACGAGGCCCGCGTCGAGGGTGCGGCCGACCCGCTGGACTCCCAGGGCGCCGGCGACCAGGGCCTGATGTTCGGCTACGCGATCGCCGACACCCCGGAGCTGATGCCGCTGCCCATCGCGCTGGCTCACCGCCTGTCGCGGCGGCTGACCGAGGTTCGCAAAAACGGCACGCTGGACTACCTGCGCCCCGACGGCAAGACCCAGGTCACCATCGAGTACGAGGACGACGTCCCGACCCGGCTGGACACCGTGGTGATCTCCACCCAGCACGCCGAGGGCATCGACCTGGTCAACACCCTGGACCCCGACCTGCGCGAGCACGTCATCTCCACCGTGCTCGCCGAGCTCGCTCACGAGACGCTGGACTCGTCGTCGACCCGCATCCTGATCAACCCGACCGGCAAGTTCGTCGTCGGCGGACCGATGGGTGACGCCGGCCTGACCGGCCGCAAGATCATCGTCGACACCTACGGCGGCTGGGCTCGCCACGGCGGCGGCGCCTTCTCCGGCAAGGACCCGTCGAAGGTGGACCGCTCGGCCGCCTACGCGATGCGCTGGGTGGCCAAGAACATCGTCGCCGCGGGCCTGGCCCAGCGCGTCGAGGTCCAGGTGGCCTACGCCATCGGCAAAGCCGCGCCGGTCGGTCTGTTCATCGAGACCTTCGGCACCGCCACCGTCGACCCGGTCAAGATCGAGAAGATCGTCCCGGAGGTGTTCGACCTGCGCCCGGGCGCGATCGTGCGTGACCTGGACCTGCTGCGTCCGATCTACGCACCGACCGCGGCTTACGGTCACTTCGGCCGTACCGACATCGAACTGCCGTGGGAGCAGCTGGACAAGGTCGACGACCTCAAGCGCGCCATCTAGTTGCTTGCGCCAGCAGTCGCGAAAGCCCCCATTTCGGCCTCGAATTGGGGGCTTTCGCGTCTTCTGGCCTACGGCAGTCAGGCGCTGAACAGGTAGTCGTCCATGTCGAAGCGGCGGCTGCGCCAGTAGGCCTCCACGGTGGTGGTGGGCCGCAACGGGACATCCCCGTGCTTGTCGAAGTAGTAGCTGTTGGCCGATTTGCAGCTGTCCTGCCAGAACACCTGGCGGTGCCGTTTGCTCATCATCTCGTCGAAATAGCGGGTATTGGCCGCCTCCGATATCTCGATCCGGGTCGCCCCACGGCCACGGGCGCTCTTCAGGCACCGCACGATGTGATGCGTCTGTGCTTCCACGAGTGCGAAATACGATGACCCGACGTAGCCGTACGGGCCGAAGACACTGAACAGATTGGGGAATCCTGGGATGCTGACCCCCTCGTAGGCCTGCAGTCGGTGCTCGTCCCAGAAGCTGGCCAGGGTCTGGCCTCCGGCCCCGGTGACGCCGAAGGTGGGAATGTTGTCGCTGTCCATCACCTTGAAACCGGTGGCCAAGATCAGCACGTCGACCTCGTGGGACGTCCCGTCGGCGGTGATGACCCCGGTGGGAGCGATCCGGTCGATGGGGTCGACCACCAGGTGCACGTTGTCGCGGTTGAACGTCGACAGGTAGGTGTTGTGGAAGCCGGGGCGCTTGCAGCCGACGGCGTAGTGCGGGGTGAGCTGCTTACGCAGTTCTGGATCGCGCACCTGGCGCCGCAGATACGCCCGTCCCGCCGACTCCATCTGCTTGGCCAGCGGAAACACCGTGAAGTACTGCGCCGCGATGGGGAAGGTCGCCTCGACGTAGGCCTGACTGACCAGCCGCTGCAGGGACTTGCCGCCGGGAATCCGCATCGCCCAGCGGATCGGAGTGGGCAGCGGCACATCGAATTTCGGGAAGCACCAGATCGGTGTCCGCTGGAATACGGTCAGTGCGGAAACCTTCGGCGCGATCTCCGGGATCACCTGCACCGCAGAGGCTCCGGTGCCGATCACCGCCACTCGCTTGCCGGTCAGGTCCTGCGAATGGTCCCAGCGGGCGGTATGGATCGTCACCCCGGCGAAGGTGTCGACACCGGCGATGTCAGGAAGGTTGGGGGTGGTCAGCACGCCGCTGGCGTTGATCAGGAATCGCGCGCTGAGCTCACCGAGTTGATCCGTCTGAACGCGCCACCAGCCGCGTTCGTCGTCGAACTCCGCGGCAACCACCTTGGTAGCGAACCGGATTCGCGAGCGCAGACCGTACTTGTCCACGCAGTGCTCGGCGTAGGCCTTCAGCTCCCCGCCAGGCGCGTAGGTGCGCGACCAGTCCGGGCTCTGCTCGAACGAGAACTGGTAGGAGAACGACGGGATGTCCACGGCAATACCCGGATAGGTGTTCCAGTGCCAGGTGCCGCCCACCCCGTCGCCGGCTTCGATGATCGCGAAGTCCGACATCCCGGCACGGTCCAGATTGATGGCTGCTCCGATTCCGGAGAAGCCGGCGCCGACGATCAGAATCTCGTGGTCGGGTTCCTCGCTCACGGTGCGCTCCTCATCGCCGGTGTCGATCGAGGTCGACGGTAGCGCGCACGCCGGGCGACCGGGGCGGTGTTACGGCAAATCCTGGGCTTCGGGCGGCAGGCGCCACGGTGGATTCCGGCGGGCCGCACCCGCGCGAAACAGGCACAACCGGTGGCCGTCGGGATCATCGAGCCGGGCCTCTCGCCACAGCCACGGCATATCGGTCGGTGGTTGGGTGAACGCAACCGAACCGCGCAACCGCTGGTATTGCTCGTCAAGATCGTCGGCTTCGAAATAGATCGTCACCCGCTCATCGGACGCGATCTCGCTGCTGCGCTCGACCGAGAAGGTGCTGTCCCCGTCCGGGCACTCGAACCGTAGGTAGTCGTCCGTCTTGACGATCAGCCGCAGTCCGAGCAGGCCGTAGAACGTCTCGGCGCGGTCCAGGTCGGTGCTGCCGATGGTGACCTGGTTCAGCCGCATCGCATCACGCCAGGGCAGCCCGCAACGCGGCCAGCCCGAGGTCGGCGGCCTCGGTGGCCACCGGGATCACGCCGGCGTAGCCCAGATAGCCGTGCACCAGCGTCTCGGCGTTGTGGACTTGCACCGGAACCCCGGCAGCGGCCAGTAGCTCCCCGTACCGGATCCCGTCGTCGCGCAGCGGATCGTGCCCGGCGACCGCGATGTAGGCCGGCGGCAGGCCGGCGAGATTCTCGGCGCGTGCCGGAGCCAGATTCGCCGGTGGGCTGGTCAGGTCGAGGTCCCCGGCGTAGGCGCGCGTCAACGCGGCGATCGCGGCGCTGTCGATGATCGGCGCGTTGGCGTTCTCGGTGAATGACGGCAGGCTGCCGTCGTAGGTGGTGGCCGGGTACCACAGCAGCTGGAAGGCGATCTTCGGGCCGCCGGCGTCACGGGCCAGCTGGCACACCACCGCGGCCAGGTTCCCGCCCGCCGAATCCCCGGCCACCGCCAGCTTCGACGGGTCGACGCCCAGCTCGGTGGCGTGGTCCGCCACCCACTCGGTGGCCGCCATCGCGTCCTCGACGGCGGCCGGGAACAGGTTCTCCGGGGCCAGGCGGTAGTCCACAGACACCACCACCGCACCCGCGTCGACTGCGTGCATGCGCGCGGTGCCGTCGTGGGTATCGAGGTCGCCGGCGACGAAGCCGCCGCCGTGAAAGAACACCACCACCGGCGCGCCACCCGATTCGGTGCCCGCCGGCCGGTAGATGCGTATCGGCAGGGCGCCCCCGGGTCCATCGATCACCCGGTCCTCGCTGGGAAGCTCCGGGTGCACCGGCCGATGGGGCAGGTTGCGCATAGCGCGACGCGCTGCTTCGGCGCCGTCGTCCAGTGTCAGTCGGAACGGAATGGCTTCCAGTACCTTCAGCACTATGGGGTCGATTGCTGGCATAAAAACACCGTACGCAACCAAACGAGTATTCACCGGCTGGGCAGCTGCGGGATGGCTGGGAGTGGCTTACGGCATCTTCCTGACGGTGGTGGCGTTGCGCTCAGCGCCGGGAGAGGCGCTGACCGGGCAGTGGGTCGGGCAGCCGGCCTTCAAGGCGGCGATGGCGGTGCTGTTGGTGTTCGCCGCGGCCGCCCACCCGATACTGAGGGAGGCGCGCTGGCTGATCCCGGCCCTGATCTTCTCGGCTACCGGCGACTGGTTGTTGGCCATCCCGTGGTGGGAACCGTCCTTCGTCGCAGGTCTTGCCGCGTTCCTCGTGGCCCACCTGTGCTTTTTGGGCGCGCTGCTGCCGCTGGTGGTGGTGTCGCGGGCCCGGCTGGTCGGGGCGGGCGTGGTGGCGGTGAGCTGCCTGGTGCTGTTGGCGTGGTTCTGGCCCGGCATGGCCCGCGAAGGCATGACCCTGCCGGTGACGGTGTACGTCGGGGTGCTCGGCGCGATGGTGTGCGCCGCGCTGCTGGCGAAGCTGCCCACCCCCTGGACCGCGATCGGCGCGGTGTGCTTCGCGGTGTCGGACGCCATGATCGGAGCCAGCCAGTTCGTGTTGGGCAATGAACTGCTGGCGGTGCCGATCTGGTGGGCCTACGCGGCCGCACAGCTGCTGATCACCGCCGGGTTCTTCTTCGGCCGGCCCACCGGCACCGAAGCGGCGGCCACGGACTGACATCCGCCGCCGGGCTCGGTCGGTCAATGCCGGTGATTCCCGGTCCCGGGACGCAGTCGTTCCGGGTCGAAGGCGGGCAGCCGACGGCGGTGCGGGGCGGTCATGTGGTGGTTCGCCAACGCATCGCCGTGTCCCGAAGCGATGTCGCCGATGCTGAACAGGGACTCCCCGCCGGGATCGAAGTAGGAGCTGTGGCCGCTCATCGGCAATGTCACACCGTGGGTTTCGGCTTTGAAGCGAGTGGACCCGTACCCGTCGGCGGCCGGGTCGACGCCCAGCCCGAGCGTGGCCGATGTTGGGTGCAGCGGTAGTTGCGGCTCGCCACCGAAGCCGGTGATCGGATCCGACGACGCCGCCCCCACATACACGTGACCACCGGCCGGCAGGTGAAAGTCGTTGGTGCTGTGGGCCAGGTCGGTTCCCGGTGACCCGACGAGCACCACGTCATCAGCGCGCAACCCCGCCGAGGCCGCCGCGTCGGCCACCGCCGTCGAGCCGTAGGAGTGGCCCACAACGGTGACGTGTGAGCCGCCGACATGCGACGCCATCAGGGAGTTGACGTCGGCGGCCAGCAGCCTGCCCCCGGCCCGTGCGGCAGCCGGTTGGGTCACCGCCGGATCGAACAGGCTGTCCGGTGCGCGATAACCCATCCATACCACGACCGAATTGGTGCGGTCGGGATCGGAGCGGACCACCTCGCGATAGACATTGCGCCCGTCCGGGTGCGACAGGTAGCCGTCGCGGACGCTGCTGTGTGCGCCGGGCACTAGCACGGTGACGTTGTCAGCGGTGTCCGGATCGCCGATCGCGATGGCAGCCCGCCCGCGTCCGCCGAACGCTGCCGGTTCATAGGTGAGCAGCAGCACCGGGGCGGCGCCGTCACCGGCGTTGACCGCGAGCCCGTCGCGGACCCGTAGCGCGTTCTGGTAGCGCGCCAGCTCGGCGGGACTGATCGCCGACGTCGGGTTGGCCACCCGGCGAATGTCGTCGGCCAGCGCCTGCCGGTTGATCCGGTCGCGCAGCCGGGCCGGCACACCGTAGCCGGAACCGCTCGAGCGCAACCGGCCTGTCTGGAACCGATTGTCGGCGATGCCGTCAGCGACCACCCGGCAGATCTCTCGCAGCTTGGCGGCCAGGAAGAGCTGGAAGTGGCGGGCACCGGCCGGGGTGTCCCAGACCGGCGCCCACGGAGAAGCCAGGGTGTCGCGGATCTCGCCGTGGATGGCGTGCAGGTGGCGACCGCCGGCACGGGCGTGCGCGGCGGCATCGTGCACTGTGGCGGCCAGCAGGTGATCGGTCAGCCCCGCAGTCCGCATCCGCGTGGCGAGGTCCGCCTCGCGACGTCGCACCGCGGCCGCGTGGGCCCCGCGCTGTTCGGGCATACCGCAGCAACGTAATTCAGCTCAGTTGGGCACGTGCCCGCCGATACACAGCCCGTCATGGCTGTGATCCGCCGTCTGCCGCGGTCGGCGGCGTCTGCTAGACCTGCGTGGTGAGTGTCGACAGCGAACCCGACGGCCGCAGCGAGCCCATCGCTCGGGTGCTGCCGATGCTGTCGGTGCCGCACCTAGACCGGGAATTCGACTATCTCGTCACCTCGGAGCAGGACGAGGATGCCCGGCCCGGGGCCCGGGTGCGGGTGCGCTTTCACGGCCGGCTGGTGGACGCCTTCGTCTGGGAGCGTCGTGCCGACACCGACCATGTCGGCAGGCTGGGCCGGCTGGAGCGGGTGGTCTCGGCCGAACCGGTGCTCACCGACGAGGTCCGCCGGCTGGTGGAGGCGGTGGCCGCACGTTATGCCGGCAGCAGGGCCGACGTGCTGCGGTTGGCGGTGCCGCCCCGGCATGCCCGGGTGGAACGCGAAGCGATGCCGCCAACCGAACCCCCCGTCGTCGGCCCGGTCGACCCCGCGGGCTGGCGGCGCTACGGAGCGGGCGGATCGTTTCTGGCCGCGCTGGGCGAAGGCCGGGCGGCGCGTGCGGTGTGGCAGGTGCTGCCCGGGGACTCCTGGACCGACCGGTTCGTCGACGCCGCCGCCCAGACGATCCGCGCCGGCCGCACCGCCCTGGCGATCGTGCCCGATCAGCGAGACGTCGACGCACTGTATCGGGCCGCGACGGCCCGCATCGATGAGCCGTCGGTGGTGGCGCTGTCCGCCGGATTGGGTCCGGCCACTCGTTACCGGCGCTGGCTGTCGGTGTTGCGGGGCGGGGCGCGGCTGGTGATCGGTACGCGCAGTGCGGTATTCGCCCCGCTGGCTGATCTGGGCCTGGTGATGGTCTGGGATGACGGTGACGACTCCCTTGCGGAGCCGCGGGCGCCCTATCCCCATGCCCGCGAGGTGGCGATGCTGCGGGCGCATCTGGCGGGCTGCGCCGCCCTGATCGGCGGGCACGCCCGCACCGCCGAAGCGCACGCTCTGGTGGGCACCGGGTGGGCGCACGACGTGGTGGCCCCGCGGGCGGTGTTGCGGGCGGCCGTGCCGCGGGTGGTCGCCCTGGACGACACCGGCTATGCCGAGGAGCGCGACGCGGCGGCGCGCAGCGCTCGCTTGCCCACGGTGGCGCTGCAGAGCGCGCGCAGCGCACTGGCTGCCGGGGCGCCGGTACTGGTGCAGGTGCCCCGGCGCGGTTATGTTCCGTCGCTGGCCTGTGGGCGCTGCCGCACGATCGCGCGCTGTCGGCACTGCACCGGGCCGTTGTCGCTGCCCGAGCGTGGCGGGGCCGCCCAGTGCCGCTGGTGCGGCCGGGTCGACCCGGCGCTGCGGTGCGCGTGCTGCGGGTCGGATGCCGTGCGGGCGGTGGTCATCGGCGCCCGGCGCACCGCCGAAGAACTTGGCCGCGCCTTCCCGGGCACCCCGGTCGTGACCTCCGCCGGTGACACCATCGTCGACCGCATCGAGGACGGTGCGGCCCTGGTGATCGCCACTCCCGGCGCCGAACCCCGCGCCCCGCACGGCTACGGGGCAGCGTTGTTCCTGGACAGTTGGGCGCTGCTGGGCCGCCAGGATCTGCGTGCCGCCGAGGACACCCTGCGGCGCTGGATGGGCGCGGCGGCGCTGGTGCGTGACCATGCGTCCGGCGGGCTGGTGACGGTGGTCGCCGAATCGTCGATCCCGACGGTGCAGGCGCTGATCCGGTGGGATCCGGTCGGCCATGCCGACGCCGAGTTGGCCACCCGGGCCGAGGTGGGGCTGCCGCCCGCGGTGCACATGGCGGCCCTCGACGGTGATCCGGAGTCGGTGACGACGCTGCTGGAGCAGGCGCGGCTGCCCGACGGCGCCGACCTGCTGGGGCCGGTGCCGTTGCCGCCGGGAGTACGGCGTCCGGCCGGGGTGCCCGACGAGCTGAATGTGATCCGGATGCTGGTCAGGGTGGGTCGCGACCACGGCTTGCCGTTGGCTTCAGCGTTGCGTCACGGCATCGGAGTGCTCAGTGCCCGCGGCTCGACTCACCCGGTGCGGGTCCAGATCGATCCCTTGCACATCGGTTAGCTGGCTGTAGGTCGTGTCAAGTGGGTGTGTGGTCGTGGTGGATTGGCGTCCCGGCTCGGGGCGCTGACGTTGCGTGCTCGTCGGTGTGCTCGTTGGGGGCCGGTGCCTAGGCGCCCACGCTGATTTATGCGACCTCGATGTGTTGGGTCATCTGGCGTCGTTCGGGCTGCCGTGGAGGCGAAGGGCCGGGTGCCAAGCTAACCTCGGCGTAACTCGCGAGCGGGTCCGCCATAGCAAGTACGGCATCTGATCCGGCCCTTCGTCCCGTCTTCGAGCGTGGCACTGCCGACGGGGATTGTGAAGGGTCTGATCGGTCCTTTCGTTGATGGTGAACAGTCAGGCCCAGCGGGTCGGGTCGTAGGTCGCGTGGTCACGCACCAGAGCATGCGCGATACGGGTGGCGCGGTTGGCCAGTGCGCAGGCGATGACCCCGCCACGCTTGCCGCGGGTTTTGAGTCCGCCGGCGTAGGCCTTGGCCGCCGGCTCGGTCAGCCACAGCCCGATCCCGAGGTCGATCAGGGCACGCCGCAGCGCCACGCTGCCCTCTCGACTGATGGACCCGTCGCGGCGCTTATGAGCGGATTCGTACTGCATCGGCGACAGCCCCGAGGCGCGGTAGATTTGCCGCGGTCCGGGCCATCGGCCTGGATCACCCAGTGCAGCAGCGTAATTGGACACCCGCACCACGCCCCAACCCGGCACTGTCGTCAACGTGGTGAACGGACTGCGCGGCAGCAACGCCGCCAACTCATCCTCAGCCGCCTGGATTTGCGCATCCAAATCGGCGAGCAGGTTCAAGTCGGCGGCCAGGATATGGCGGGCGATCACCGCATCCCGGGTCGGCAACGCATCACGGGCCGCGCCGACCAGGCGCTCGGCAACGGGACGGCGCAGCCGCAGGTCCCGGGCCGCAGCGAAGCGGATTAACCGGTTGGCTCCGAGGGCGGCCAACCGCGACGGGTCGCAAAACTCCGCAGCGACCAGTCGGCCGATCTTGGTGGCCAGCACATCCGGTAGCGCCAAGGTCAGCCCGGGAAAGGCCCGATCCAGCTGGCCGAGTAGTTGGTTCTTCGTCGCCGTGCGGGTGGCTACCCGCCGGCTCCGATGCCCAGCCCAGGCACTGAGTTCACCGAACACCGAATCGCGGTCGCCGACCGAGCGTCCGTGCCCGGCCAGCACCAACTCGGTGATCGCCTCCAGGTCGATGACGTCGGTCTTGATCCGACGTCGGCCCTGCACGCGGCGCTGCTCGGCGACATGGGCGGGATTGAGCTCCACCACCTCCCAGCCATCTGGCCAGCGATAATCAAGCACCGGGCGGTGATAGTGGCCCGCGGCCTCCACGGCGACCTTGACTTGTCCCGACGCCGGAACCACAGCCATAGCGCGGTGCGCGGCGCACGTCAGGCCCGAGCGGTTCATCGCGAACTCCGTGGGGCTGATCAGCTGATCACGGGCCGCGTCGGTCACCGAGAACAATGCCGAAGTCTTGCCGACATCCACAGCAACGACGATCGTGGACGACGTGACTAGCGCACTCTGCACAGACATAACAACACCTCCGGGGCGTGTCAGGAGAACCCGCGTGCGTCAACACACGGGCCTCGAAAGGAATCCCTTACAGATCCCTTCCTGACACCTCCGGAGGCGTTTGTGAAGGACCTACCTCGACCTATATCAGCCAGTCGGCCGGCCCCGCCTCACCACGGCACGAGTTGGATCATGCCGGGCGCCCTGGGTGGCGTCGGCGGCGGCTCGGCAGGCGTGCCGTTGTCGGAGCCCCCGCCGCCTGCGCCGCCGTTGTCGCCGCCGCCGTTTTCTGAGCCGCTGCTGTCGGTGGCACTGCCGGACGGTGGACCGCCGGGGGCCGGCCGACTGGCTGATATAGGTCGAGGTAGGTCCTTCACAAACGCCTCCGGAGGTGTCAGGAAGGGATCTGTAAGGGATTCCTTTCGAGGCCC
>NZ_UWOA01000100.1:0-1960 GCF_900604305.1 Mycobacterium sp. P7213 | reverse complement strand
CGCCACCACCGCCGCCACCACCACCTCCCGGCGAGTGGACCAGCACCACAGTGACCCGCCTGCTGCCGGACGGCTCAACACTGACCCTGGTGGCCGACACGTCGGGGATCAGCGCGCGCCATTCGGAGCTGCGGTACGACCTGCTCGTCGGCGGCGCGATCGGGCTCGGGTTGGTCGCGTTGCTCGTCGGCCTCGCCGCCGCTCGGGCACTTGCCCCCTTGCAGCGAATGACCACGACTGCGCAGCTGATCGCCCACGGCGACCGGGGCCGTCGACTCCGCCCGGACCGGCCGCACACCGAGCTCGGTCAGGCCGCTGCCGCGTTCGACAGCATGCTCGACGCTCTGGAGACCGCCGAACGCGAAGCACGCCAAGCCGCAGATTCCGCGCAGCGAGCCGAGGCCAATACCCGCCGTTTCCTCTCCGACGCCGCACACGAGCTTCGCACTCCGATCGCCGGGATCCAGGCCCTGGCACAGCAACTCGCCGCCAACACCGGAAATGCGGCTCGCAGAGGTCGATTCGCGACATTACTCGCGGGCGAAACCCGCCGCGCCGCTCGGCTGGTGGCCGACCTGCTCGATATCGCGCGCATCGACGCCGGGGCGGCACTGCGCTGTGAGGACGTCGACTTGGTCGAGATCGCGGCCGCCGAAGTCGACCGTGCCGCGATGTTGGCCCCCAACCTGACTGTGCGCCTTACCGGGGACGGTCAGACTTTGCCGGTGCACGCCGACCCCCAACGCATCGCGCAGATCCTGACCAACCTGCTGGACAACGCCTGTCGGCACACCCCGCAGGGCGGCGAGATCACCGTGCACACCGGCCGCGGTGAACACGACGCCGAAATAACCGTCACCGATACCGGTCCCGGGGTTCCCGACTCCGACCGCGAGCGGGTGTTCGACCGGCTGGTCCGCCTCGACGACGCGCGTAACCGCGACTCCGGGGGCGCCGGTCTAGGCCTGCCGATCGCCAGGGCACTGGCGCAGGCGCATCACGGCAACCTCGAGTGTCTGCCGAGGCAAACCGGTGCGGCATTCCGGCTCAGCGTGCCGCTGGCACGTGAGAAGGACCAGCAGAATGGCTAGAAATACCTAATCGCCTACGGATCTTCGTCGTCTTCCTCGTCGCCGGAATCGTTGTTGCTCAGTAATTTTTCCGGATGGTGATAGTGGTTGATCCGGGGTTGACCGTGGTCTAGATGCGGTGGGGACAGGGTTTCGGTGGTGCCGTCGTGACGTTTGCGGGTCTTCCAGCCGCCTGAGGTGATGAGTTGGTGGTGCGGGCCGCAGCGCAGGGTGAGGTCGGTGATGTCGGTGCGGCGGGTTTTGGCGTAGTCGTGGTCGTGGTGGACTTCGCAGTGGTAGCCGGATGTGGGGCAGTTGGGGTGGGAACAGCCGCGTTCTTTGGCGTACAGCACGATGCGTTGGGCGGGGTTGGCGAGGCGTTTGGTGTGGAAGAGGGCGAGTTCTTCGGCGCCTTGGTAGATGCGTAGGTAGTGGTGGGCGTGGCCGGCTAGGGCGATGACGTCGCGGATGGGTAGCCAGGTGCCGCCGCCGGTGTGGGCTTTGCCGGTGCCGGATTCCAGATCGGCCAACGTGGTGGAGACGATGATGGTGGCGGGTAACCCGTTGTGCTGGCCGAGGTTTCCTGAGGCGAGTAGGGCGCGGCCCATGGCGGTCAGGGCGTCGTGATTGCGTTGCGCACCAGTGCGGGTGTCGGTGTCGATCTGGGTTTGCGAGGATGTGCCGCCGGTGCAAGGGATCTCGTCGTGGGGGTTGCACATGCCGGGGGCGGCCCAGCGGGCCAGTACGGCATCGAGGGTGGCGCGGGCTTGGGGGTCGAGATAGCCCTTGATCGGGCTCATGCCGTCACGGTCTTGGGGGCCGAGCACAATCCCGCGGCGTTTGGCTCGTTGTTCGTCGCTGTAGTTGCCGTCGGGATGTAGATGATCGGC
>NZ_UWOA01000002.1:0-150787 GCF_900604305.1 Mycobacterium sp. P7213 | reverse complement strand
GCACCGGAGCCATCGACCACGACGCAGGAGACCACCACGACCACGCCGCCGAAGCCGCTGCAGGTGACGTACTCGGTGACCGGCACCAAAGCGCCGTTCGACCAGATCACGATCACCTACGTGGATGCCTCCGGGCAACGTCGCACCCAGCGCAACGCCTACATCCCCTGGTCGCTGACCCTGACCCCGATCTCCCAGTCGGAGATCGGCTCGGTGGAGGCGACCAGCATGCTGCGGCTGAGCAAACTCAACTGCTCGATCACCAGCAGTGACGGTAGGGTGTTGTTCTCCAACAGCAATGACGCACCGGCGACGAGCTGCGGATGACCGGCGGGAACATGGTAGATCGATTCATTCGACCGGGGCAGTCCCCGGAGGTTACTGACCGCATATTGCTGGGCGCGTGCGCCGCGACCTGGCTGACGCTGCTCGGCATGAGCGTGGCGGCCACGGTGGCGCTGGTAGATCTCGGGCGGGGTTTTCACGAGCCGACCGAGAGCTCGCACAGCGGCCTGCTCTACATCGTGATCGGCGCCTCGGCGTTGGTCATCCTGGCGGCCATCCCGGTGTTGCTGCGGGCGCGCCAGCCCGTCCCGTCGCGGCCTCCAGGATTTCCGCCCCAGGCGCCGGCCAAGCCGCCGCGCCCGACCGCCCAGGACGCTCCGCTTCAGCAGCCCGGGTTCGACGCTCCGGGCCGGCGGGCGGCCGGCACCCGCCAGGTGCTGCCTAATCAGGCTCAAGTGGACCGGGTGTTGCTGCGTGGCATCACACTGCTGGCCATCGCGGTGGGTGGTGCGTTGACCTTGGTCGCCTTGGCCACCTATCTGATGGCCGTCGGCAAGGACACCGGCTCGTGGGTCTGCTACGGGTTGGCGGGGGTCGGCGCTGCCGCCATGCCGGTCATTCCCTGGCTGTACCTACGCAGGCTGGGTGAAGTACTGGAACTGCCGTCTCGGTTCGGCTGAGCGCCCCAACGGCGCCATTGTCGCGGCGTGCTCGGCTACGGCCAGAGCAGCGTCGTTGACCAGCTCGCGTCGCCGTCCCGTTCGTACCGCAGCCTGCGGTGCCGGCGCGTGGCGTCGGCCTGCCAGAATTCGACGGCCTCGGCCCGTACCGCATACGACGTCCACTCGGCGGGCACCAGGGCGGGGGAGCGCTCAAGCTCCAGATGCGCCTTGGCGAGTGCCTCGCTGATCTCTGCCGGATCTGCGTAGGGCTCGCTCTGCCGGCCGGTGAGCACCATCGCCCGAGCGTCTTGCGAGCGGGCCAGGAAGTCATCGGCGGTCACCGCGGGCGGGTCGGGCAGCGCCATGCCGTCGACCCTGACCTGACGGCCCAGCGAGGGCCAGTAAAACGTCAGTGACACAGCGGGATTGCGGGCAAGATCGGCGCCCTTGCGACTGGCCGAGCTGACCCCGAAATGCCACCCGGCGGCATCGACGTCTTTGAGGATCAACACCCGCGCCGACGGCCGCGCCAGGCCCGTCGCGTCCACCGCACCGACCGTCGACAACGTCATCGCATGAGGTTCCGCGACGCCACTGTCGACAGCGTGCAGCAGCCATCGGACGAACAGCGCGACCGGCTCGGCCGGTGCCTGCGCCGGATCGAATTCCGGTGCGGCACCAACCAAAACGGGCAGCCCGCGCAGGAGATCGCGCAGGCTGCCCGATGGTTCGGACCCGTTGTCAGACCTAGGCGATCGCAAGCGCGGCGGAGCCGGGCGAAGCGGGTCGCCGTTGTCAGACCTAGTGGTGACCGTTGGTGTCCCCGCCCTGGTGCTCGGCCAGCGCGGTCAGCGCACGCCGCTCGCTGGCGTGTGCGGCCTCGGTGAGCGCGGCGTCTTCCTCGACCGGGTCGGCCGTCAGGAAGCTGCCACTACCGGGAGCGCCGCCCGAGCCGAGCTTGTTCATCTTCTTGGGCAGCGGCGCGCCGGCGTACTCCAGCGGAATCGGGTGGCCGTGGTCGTCGACCGGGCCCAGCGGCTGGTGCAGCTCGATGTAGGCACCGTGCGGCAGCCGCTTGATGATGCCGGTCTCGATACCGTGCTCGAGCACGTCACGGTCACTGCGCTGCAGGCCGATGCACCACCGGTAGGTGATGAAGAAGATAAACGGCGGCAGCACCACCATCCCGATACGGCCGATCCAGGTCGTCGCATTCAGCGAGATGTGGAACTTCCACGCGATGATGTCGTTCATCGCGGCCAGGGTCAGCACCATGTAGAAGCTGATCGCCATGGCGCCGATCGCGGTACGGACCGGAGCGTCCCGGGGGCGCTGCAGCAGGTTGTGGTGTGCGTAGTCGCCGGTGAACTTCTTCTCCAGGAACGGGTAGACCATCAGCAAGCCGAAGACGCCACCCATGATCAGCGCGACGCCGACCGGACCGGGAATGGTGTGACCGAAGGGGTAGAACTCCCAGGCCGGCCAGAGACGGGCCAGACCCTCGGTCCACATCATGTAGAAGTCCGGCTGGCTACCCGCCGACACCTGCGAGGGGCGGTAGGGTCCCAGGTTCCAGATCGCGTTGATCTGCAGCAACCCGCCCATCAGGCCCAGGATGCCGGTGATCATCGCGAAGAACGCGCCCGACTTGATCGCGAAGACCGGCAGCACGCGCACGCCGACGACGTTGGTCTCGGTGCGGCCCGGGCCGGGGAACTGGGTGTGCTTCTGGAACCACACCAGCGCCATGTGCACGCCGATCAGGGCCAGGATGATGCCCGGGATCAGCAGGATGTGCAGCGCGTAGAGCCGGGGGATCAGGATGGTGCCCGGGAAGTCGCCGCCGAACAGCGCCCAGTGCAGCCAGGTGCCGATCACCGGCATGCCCAGCGTGATCGAGGACAGCGCGGCGCGCAGACCGATACCGGAGAGCAGGTCGTCGGGCAGCGAGTAACCGAAGTAGCCCTCGAACATGGCCAGGATCAGCAGCAGCGACCCAATCACCCAGTTCGCCTCACGCGGCCGACGGAACGCGCCGGTGAAGAAGATGCGCGCCAGGTGCACCATGATCGACGCCGCGAACATCAGCGCGGCCCAGTGATGCAGCTGGCGGACGAATAGGCCGCCGCGGACCTCGAAGGAGATGTCCAGCGCCGATTCGTAGGCCCGCGACATCTGCACGCCGTTGAGCGGCTGGTAGACGCCGTGGTAGATGACCTCGGCCATTGACGGGTCGAAGAACAGCGTCAGGTAGACGCCGGACAGCAGCAAGATGATGAAGCTGTACAGAGCGATCTCACCGAGCAGGAACGACCAGTGCGTCGGGAAGACCTTGTTGAACTGGCGGCGCAGGGCGGCGGCCGGGTGGTACCGGGTATCGATGTCGTCTGCTTGGCGTGCGAGCAGGTCGCCGATTGCAGGGCTCATGAGGTGCGCTCCCAGAAGGCCGGTCCGACAGGTTCGATGAAGTCGCCGTTGGCGACCAGATGCCCATTGGCGTCAATGGTGATCGGCAGCTGTGCCAGGGCGCGAGCCGCCGGGCCGAAGACCGGCTTGGCGAAGTGCAGCGCGTCGAACTGCGACTGGTGGCACGGGCACAGGATCCGATAGGTCTGCTGCTCGAACAGGGAAGAGGGGCAACCCAGGTGCGAGCAGATCTTGGTGTAGGCGAAGAAGTCGCCGTAGTTGAAGCTCTCCTGGCCTTTGCGCTTGACCACCTTGGCCATGTCGTCGGGCCGGATGCGGATCAGCATCACCGGGTTCCGGACGCCCATCATGATCTCGGTGAGCTTCTCGTTCGATTCTTCGGTGGTGCCGTCACCGTCGGACTCGCGCCACGGGAACACCGTCTCCATGCCGCCGGCGTCGAGGTCCTCGGGCCGCATCTTGACGAACGGTGAGTTGGTGCTCTGACCGGTCGCGCGGGCCAGGTAGATGGTCTCGCCGGGGTACCGCGGGGTCCATCCGGAGGTCCACAGCGCGGCCTTCTTGCCTTCGGCGGTTTCGACGACCGGCTTCCAGGGGTTCTTGATCAGGCCACCGGCGCCGGCCACCAGGGTGCCCAGACCGAATGCGCCGAATCCGACGCCCAGCGACGCGCCCAGCAGCTTGCGCCTCCCGATGGTCGAACCCTCGAACGCGTCGGTCAGCTGGGCCGCCACGGTCTTCCGGTCGATCTCGGGGGAGCTGCCGTCGTGACGGTCCTGGATGGTGATCTCTTCGGGGATGAACTTCTTGACGAACAGCACCGCGCCGATCGCGATACACAGCACCGAGAGACCGAAGGTCAAGCCGTACAGCGGAGTGGCCAGCGAGTAGGCGAAGCCGTTCGGGGACTCCAGCGGTGCGTACTCCCAGGGCCAGAACAGGAAGACCAGCAGCAGGGCCAGTCCGAAGCCGCCACCCGCCAGGAACCAGGCCGCGATCCGGCGCTCGGCGCGCTTCTCGGCCCGAGTGCCCTCGACCGGCCAGCGAGTCTCCTTGAAGACGGTGTTGACGCCGTCGATCTTGCCGCCGAGAGCCAGCAGCTCGTCGTTGGTCATCGTCGCCAGTGCGGCGTCGTCAGGGAGTTCGATCTTGTCGTTGCTGCTCATGAGCGTGCCCCGATCCACATTGCCGCGGCGATGGCTGCGACCATGCCGATAATCCACATCACCATTCCCTCGGGCGCCGGGCCGAACCCGCCAAGCCCGTAGCCGCCCGGATCACGTTCCTCGGTAACGGATTTCACGTAGGCGATGATGTCCTTCTTCTCCTCCATGGAGATCTGCCGGTCGGAGAAGCGCGGCATGTTCTGCGGGCCGGACAGCATCGCGGTCAGGATCTGCTGCTCGCTGGCCGGCTCCAGGTCGGGCGCGTACTTACCCGAGGACAGGGCGCCGCCCCGGCCGGTGAAGTTGTGGCAGGAGGCGCAGTTGAGCCGGAACAGGTCGCCACCGCGGCCCAGGTCGTCGCCGCGCAGCGAAGCCTGCGCGATGCTGCCGTCGGCGTTGCGCACCACGGTGGGGCCGCCGCCGTTGGCCTGAACGTAGGCGCCCAGGGCGTCGATCTGCTTGTCGTCGAAGAACGGGTACGTGCGGGGGGCCTGCGCCTCACCGCGGACCGCGGGCATCCGGCCGCTGGAGACCTGGAAGTAGACGGCGGCTTCACCGACGCCGATCAGGCTCGGACCGCGGCCCACCTCGCCCTGCAGGTTGGCGCCGTGGCAGCTGACACACGAGGTGTCGAACAGCTGCTTCCCGGTGCGCAGCAGGGCCGAGGCCGACTCGTCGGCCACCGCAACCTGCGGGGTCGGGGTCAGCAGCGCGGCCATTCCACCGGCTAGGGCCAGGGCGATCAGCAGCAGCAGTCCGCCCGAGGCCCGACGGCGCAGGCGCCGACGGGCGACGGTGTTGTTGTTGCCAGGTCGGGCCCACTTCTTCAGTGTCTTCAACCGGACACTCCTGTTCATCGGGCGGTTGCTCATCGGATGAAGTAGATAGTGGCGAACAGTGCGATCCACACGATGTCGACGAAGTGCCAGTAGTAGGACACGACGATCGAGGCGGTGGCCTGAGCCGGGGTGAACTTGCTCATCGTGGTTCGCAGCATCAGGAAGATGAAGGCGACCAACCCACCGATGACGTGCAGGCCGTGGAAGCCGGTGGTCAGGTAGAAGACCGTGCCGTAGGCGCTCGACGGGATGGTGGTGCCGTGCGCGACCAGGTGGGAGTACTCGTAGGCCTGACCGCAGACGAAGAACAGTCCCATGAGGAAGGTCAGCAGGTACCACCGGCGCAGCCCGAACACGTCGCCACGCTCGGCGGCGAACACGCCCATCTGGCAGGTGAACGATGAGGCGATCAGCACCAGTGTCACCGGTACCGCCAGCGCAAGATTCAGCTCGGTTGGCGGCGGCGGCCAGGCGCCACCGGACTGCGCGCGAGCCGTGAAGTACATCGCGAACAGACCGGCAAAGAACATCAATTCACTGGACAGCCACACGATGGTGCCGACGCTGACCATGTTGGGCCGGTTCAGCGAATGCACACGAGAAGTAATGGCAGTACCCGAGGACCCCACAGCGCTCGTCACCCCGCAAGTATGACGCTATGTAGTTGTAGAACTCCACCCGGGGCTGGCAATTCGTGTGAACTGGTCTTGTCGCTGCTGTTACCGGGCTGTTAGCGCTCTGTCCTCCGCTTGTTTCGGGCCCGGTTTCCGGTTGGCTTTGGTGTCACGGAGGCCGCGTGCGACGATCGGCGCGTGGTCGAGCCAGGTAGTGCGGTGCAGCCGAAAGCGCAGATAGGGCAGTGGCGACAGGTCCTGGGCGGACTGACGTCCGGTAGCGACCTGCCTCGGGGCCAGGCGGCCTGGGCGATGGAGCAGGTCATGTCCGGCGCCGCGACCTCGGCACAGATTGCGGCGTTCGGGGTGGCGATGCAGATGAAGGGCCCCACCGCCGCCGAGGTGGGCGAGTTGGCCGACGTGATGTTGGCCTACGGACGCAAGGTGCCCACCGACAAGATCGGCACCGACACCGTCGACGTGGTGGGCACCGGCGGGGACGGTGCCAACACAGTGAATCTGTCCACCATGGCGGCGATCGTGGTGGCTGCCACCGGAGTGCCGGTGGTCAAACACGGCAACCGGTCGGCCAGCTCGCTGTCCGGGGGTGCGGACACCCTGGAGGCGTTGGGGGTGCGCATCGACCTGGGGCCCGACGAGGTGGCGCGCAGTGTCGCCGAGGTCGGCATCGGCTTCTGCTTCGCCCCGCAGTTTCAGCCGTCGTATCGCAACGCCTCGGTGGCGCGGCGCGAGATCGGCGTCCCGACGGTGTTCAACCTGCTGGGCCCGCTGACCAACCCGGCCCGCCCGCGGGCCGGGCTGATCGGGTGCGCATTCCGGGAGTTGGCCGAGGTGATGGCCGGTGTGTTCGCGGCGCGGCGGTCCAGCGTGCTGGTGGTGCACGGCGATGACGGCCTCGACGAACTGACCACCACCACGACCAGCACCATCTGGCGAGTGCAGGCCGGCACCATCGAACGGCTGACGTTCGACCCGGCCGGTTTCGGGTTCGCCCGGGCGGAGGTGGGCGAGCTGCTCGGCGGGGACGCGCAGGCCAATGCCGAGGAAGCCCGTTCGGTGCTCGGCGGAACCAAGGGTGCGGTGCGTGACGCCGTGGTGCTCAACGCGGCCGGCGCGATCGTGGCGCACGCAGGGCTATCCAGCAGCGCTGAGTGGTTGCCGGCCTGGGAGGACGGGTTGGCGCGCGCGGTCGAGGCGATCGACAGCGGCGCGGCGGAACAGTTGCTGGCTCGCTGGGTCCGCTTYGGCGCTCAGCTCTGAGGCCAGCTGCGCCGATCGGGCCAGCGCCGCCCACGCCATCCACGGCCCGGCCGAGCCGATCGGCGAGCTCCACCCCTCGGGTTCACCCGCCGGTTCGTCGAGCCTCGCTGAACCGCCGGCCCCGTCGACCCGCACGATGCGCACCCCGGGCGCTGCCAGCCAGCGGGCGATGAGCATGGTCTCCTCGACCAGCGCCCCGGCCAGCGGCGCCGGCTCGGGCAGCACCGTCTCGGCTCCCAATGTGATCGCGTCGACCACGGGCATCGGCGGGACACCGCGCGCAGCGCACCCCGCGGCAGCCAGCCGGCCGTGGCGGATCACCGCGAGCTGCCACCCGCCGGTGCCATCCGGCGCCGCGGCCACCAGCTCGGGAAGTGCCGCCAGGGCACGGGCGCGTTGACTGCGCCACAGCGCATCGATGGCTGCCGCGGTGCGGTCGCGTA
The DNA here is from genome assembly GCF_900604305.1 of Mycobacterium sp. P7213. Lineage (NCBI taxonomy): Bacteria > Bacillati > Actinomycetota > Actinomycetes > Mycobacteriales > Mycobacteriaceae > Mycobacterium > Mycobacterium sp. P7213. Next base: position 143,070 of record NZ_UWOA01000002.1, on the reverse strand, counting down.
GCCGTGCCGCACTTTCGTAGTGCCCGCGATCAGCCAGCGCGTTCACCTGCTGCACCGCGGCGCGCAGGGCGGAGTTGTCGGCGCCGTCGAGCAACGCGACCGCACGCCTGACCGCTTCGGCGTACTCGTCTGCGGTGGTGTTCGGCGTCGCCGGGCAAGGGCTGACTTCTGCCGGTGGGCAGCGGTGCCGACCGGTTCGGCTCAATCGCGTTGTGCAGGTTCGCAGTCCGGTGAACCGCGAGAACAGGGCGGCGGTCTCGGCGGCGTCAGCTCGCGAACGGAACGGACCGACGGCCCGGTCGTGGCGTGGCGAGCGCACCACGGTCAGCCGGGGGAAAGCCTCGCCGGACAGGGTGATCCACCACCACCGGCGGGGAAACTTCGATCGCCGGTTGTAGGGCGGAGCCGCCGCGGCCAGCAGTCGCAGTTCGCGCACCCCGGCCTCCAACGGATGCGCGCATTCGACATGATCGATCCGGGTGGCCAGCGCCACCATCTCGGCGATGCGGCTACGGCGTTCGGAACCGTTGAAGTACTGCGCGACCCGGCGGCGCAGGTTGGTGGAGGTGCCGATGTAGAGCACTTCGTCGGACGGGCCGCGGAACAGGTAGACCCCGGGCCGGTGCGGCAGCCCGGCGGCCAGGCTGCGCTTGCGGCGCTGAGCCGGTGTCGTGTGCGACAGGTAGGCGCGCAGGTCGACGTAGGTGTTGACCTGCTGATTCCCCAGCCGCTCGATCAGCGCGTGCAGGACGTCGACGGTGGCGCGGGCGTCGTCGAGCGCCCGGTGGGTGGGGGTGGTGCTCACCGCGAACAGTCGGGACAACTCGGCAAGCCGGACACTGGGTGCCTCGTCGCGGCTGAGCACCCGGCGTGCCAACCGCACCGTGCACAGCACCGGGGGCCGCGGCCAGGCCAGATCGCAGCGCTGCGCGGCGGCGGTCAAAAACCCCACGTCGAACCCGGCGTTGTGGGCGACCAGCACCGAGCCGCGGTCGAACCCGGCGAACTCGAGGAAGGACGGCAACACGGCGTCGATCGTGGGCGCCTCGTAGACCATGGCGGTGGTGATCCCGGTCAGCCGGACGATCTGCGGCGGAATGCCGCGCTGCGGGTTGATCAGGGTGGCGAACTCGCCCTCGACCACTCCGCCCCGTACCTTGACCGCGCCGATCTCGGTGATGGCGTCCGCTTCGTCGGCCCCTCTTGGCGAGGCCCGGCCGCCGGTGGTCTCCAGGTCCACCACCACGAACGTGGTGTCGCGCAGGGTGGCCGGGGCGGCGTCGAATTCGGCTGCGAACTGGGCTTCGAAAGGCGGGAAGCTCAGCTGCCCGGTGTCAGAGCCGGTGGTCATGGCCGAACCGTAGGCGCACGCACTGACAACAGGACGATCACCAACAGGTTGTCGGTGCCCGGAGTTAGCGTGCGGGCAACTGATGAGAGGAATCGTCATGGGACAGATCTCGGGACACTCGGATGACCGCGGCGCGCGCGGGTCGGATTCGGATCCGATGGTGATCGACTGCGATGACTGTGCGGTGCGCGGACCGGCCTGCCGGGACTGTGTGGTCAGCGTGTTGCTGGGTGTGCCCAACGAGCTCCTCGAGGACGAGCGCGCGGCGCTCGACGTGCTTGCCGAGGCGGGGATGGCGCCGCGATTGCGGTTAGTCCCGATCCGGGGCGAGCGCGGGCGGTCGCGTCGCTCGGGTGTGGCCTGACCAGGGGCGGACCCGGATAAGTGGCCTTAGAAATTTCACAATCCTGACTGTTACAGTCGGCAATTCGTGATGGACAACGACGTTGCCATTCCGTAACCTATTCGAGACCTTACGTTTCGGCGGCGGTACACCCCCTGTACCGCCCTGGGCAGTGTTAAGGATGCAATCTTGGAGCTCGAACGTATGCAGTGGCGTCTGCGTGCTTTGAGGCGCCCTGCCCTCGGCGCCGCAGCCGGTTTGGTAGTCGGTGTCACGACTCTGAGCAGCGTATTGGTCGGAAACGTCCACGCAGACCCCGCCGACGACGCCCTGGCGAAGCTCAGCGAACTGTCCCGGCAGGCCGAGCAGACCACTGAGGCCATGCACACCGCGCAGCTCAATCTCGATGAGAAGCTCGCCGCGCAGCAGGCCGCGGACAACGCACACCATGCCGACCAAGCCGCCCTGGATGCGGCCCGGGACCAGCTGTCCACCTACCGGGCGGCCGTCAACCGCTTCGCCGCCGCCACCTACATGGGTGGCCGGGTCGGCGGCGCCGACGCCATCTTGACCGCCGAGTCGCCGCAACAACTGATCGACAAGCTCGGTGTGCAGCGGGTGGTTGCCGGCGACCTGTCGGTGCAACTGGACCGTTTCCGTGTTGCCAGCGAGCAGGCCGATCAGGCTGAGCAGGCGTCCGCCCAATCGGCTGAGGACGCCCGGACGGCAGCCGAGCAGGCCGCCGCGGTGCGCGCGGAGCTGCAGGCCCGCCAAAGCCGTCTGCAGCTGCAGATCTCGGTGGTGAAGTCCCAGTACTACGCACTGACGCCCGAGCAGCGCACGGCGATGGCCGCGCCCGGCGCGGGACCCGAAGCCGTTCCGGGCGAGCCCGGCCCCGAGGGTGTGCCGCCGGCACCCGGATTCCCGGGATTCCCGATGCCCGGGTCCGACGCGCCGCCCCCGATGGATGTGGCGATGGGCGCCTCCGGTGGCGGAGCCGCCGCGACCGCCGTGCAGGCGGCGTTGACCCAGGTCGGCACGCCGTATGTCTGGGGCGGGGCCGCACCGGGCGGATTCGACTGCTCCGGATTGGTGATGTGGGCGTTCCACCAGGCCGGCATCAACCTGCCGCACTCCAGCCAGGCGCAGGCCAACGGCGGGCAGGCGGTGTCGCTGTCAGAACTGCAGCCCGGCGACGTACTGACCTTCTACTCGGACGCGTCGCACTCGGGGATCTACGTCGGCGACGGCATGATGATCCACTCGTCCACCTACGGTCAGCCGGTCCGGGTGGTCCCGATGACCTCTTCCGGCCCGATCCACAACGCCCGCCGTTACTGAGCGCCGGGGAATCCGCCGCCTGCTCGCGGCGCTGCTGATTGTCGAGTTGATCGTTGGTGTCGCGCTGCTGCGGGTAGCTGCTCGCCCGCCGGCAACCGAGCAGCTGGTCGTCGGCGATGACCGCAGCGTCGTTCTGGAGAACCTGGGCGGACAGCGCGGCGAAGAACTGCTGTCGCGAGTGGCTGCCAACATCGGAGCTGCCGTCGACGCGGTCGAAGCGTTCTGGGGCACCGACTGGTCGCATCGCATCCAGGTGACGGCCACCGGGTCGGATCGGCAGTTCGTCGAGCTGGCCGGCCACGACAGCGCGGATGTCGCGCAGTGGTCGGATGTCGCCGCTGTCGCGGTCGCCGACCGGGTGGACCCGGAGCGTCGGACAGCAGTTGGTCAGCGCATCGTCTTCGCGCCCGGCGCGGACGCGATGAGTACCCCGGCACTGCGAATTGTGTTGACCCATGAGCTGTTCCACTACGCAGCCCGCACCGACACCGCGTTCGACGCGCCGCGCTGGCTCACCGAGGGGGTAGCCGATTTCGTCGCACGACCCACCGGGGATCGGGCGATCGGGGTGGCAGGACCGGTGCTGGCATTGCCCTCGGATGCCGACCTGGATGCTCCCGGACCGCGCCGGGCGAACGCCTACGACCGGGCCTGGGAGTTCGCTCGATTCGTGGCAGAGCGCTTCGGAACGGCCAAGTTGCGCGAGCTCTATCTGACCGCGTGCGGTCCTGGCCACGTGCCGCCGCCGGTGGCGGTGCAGTTGGTGCTCGGGGTGGATCTGCCCGAGCTGCTCGCCGGGTGGCAGCAGTGGCGGGGTTGACGGCCCGCATCGTCAGCCCGCTGGGCCTGATTGCGCGCTTCCTCCCCGGGCCGCGGGCGGCCCGCATCGTCAGCCCGCTGGGCCTGATTGCGCGCTTCCTCCCCGGGCCGCGGGCGGCCCGCATCGTCAGCCCGCTAGCATCCCTGCAGTGAGCCGGGTCCTGCTGGTAACCAACGATTTTCCGCCGCGCCCCGGCGGCATCCAGTGCTACCTGGAGGAGCTGGTGCGCCGCATCTCCGCCAGCGGGCGCCATGACGTTACGGTGTACGCGCCGCAGTGGAAGGGCGCCGAGGCCTTCGACGACGCCGCGAGATCCGCCGGCTATCAGGTAGTGCGTCATCCCGGCACGCTGATGTTGCCGGGCCTGGCGGTCGACTCCCGGATGCGCCGGCTCATCGCCGACGTGGGCGCACAGACCGTCTGGTTCGGTGCGGCCGCGCCGCTGGCGCTACTGGCCAACCGGGCGCGCTCCGCCGGTGCCTCTCGGGTGGTGGCCAGCACCCACGGGCACGAGGTGGGCTGGTCGATGCTGCCGGGGGCCCGATCGGTGCTGCGCCGCATCGGCGACTCCTGCGACACCGTCACCTTCGTCAGCCACTACACCCGCAGCCGGTTCGCCTCGGCGTTCGGCCCCGATGCCGCGCTGGAGCACCTGCCGCCCGGAGTGGACACCGACCGGTTCTGGCCCGACCCCGGCGCCCGCGCCGAACTTCGTGCCCGGCATGGGCTGGGGGAGCGTCCCACCGTCGTGTGCGTCTCGCGACTGGTTCCCCGCAAGGGCCAGGACATGTTGATCAGGGCGCTACCGGCGATCCGGAAACGCGTGGGCGAGGCCACACTGGTGATCGTCGGCGGCGGCCCCTACGCCGAGACGCTGCACAAGCTCGCTGACGAGTGCGGGGTCGCTGATGCGGTCATCTTCACCGGCGGCGTGCCGGCCGACGAGCTGCCGGCCTATTACTCGCTCGGCGACGTGTTCGCGATGCCGTGCCGCACCCGGGGCGCCGGGCTTGACGTGGAAGGCCTGGGCATCGTGTTCCTGGAGGCGTCGGCGGCCGGGGTACCGGTGGTCGCGGGTAATTCCGGCGGTGCCCCCGAAACCGTCCTGCACAACCGGACTGGGCTGGTGGTCGACGGTCGGGCTGTGGAACAGATCGGTGACGCCGTCGCCGGACTGCTCGCCGACCCCGACCGGGCCACAGCGATGGGTGCCGCCGGACGCGAATGGGCGACGGGACATTGGCGCTGGAACACGCTGGCCGGACGAATGGCCGACCTGCTGCAGGCCTGAACCGCTCGGTTCATGCGGCGGTCCCAGCTTCGGCTCTCCTTCGTCGAGCCTCGCTGAACCGCTCGGTCAGCCCTTGGCGTAGATAGCCTCGATCGCGTCGGCGAACTTCTCCGCGACCACGTTGCGCTTGACCTTCATGGTGGGGGTCAGCTCGCCGGTGGCCTCGGTGAAGTCGACCGGCAGGATCTGGAACTTGCGGATCGACTCGGCGTGCGAGACAGACAGATTGGCCTGCTTGACGGCCGCGTCCACCTCGGCGATCAGGTCCGGGTCGGTGGCCAGGTCCGCCGGGGTCGCGTTGCTGGCCTTGCTGTTGCGCTGCTTCCAGCCCTCGATGGCCTCGGGGTCGATGGTGATCAGCGCGCCGATGAACGGCTTGGCGTCGCCGACAACCATCGCCTGGCTGATCAGCGGGTGCGACCGCAGCTGGTCCTCGAGCACCGCGGGGGCGACGTTCTTGCCGCCGGCGGTGACGATGATCTCCTTCTTGCGACCGGTGATCTTGAGGTAGCCCTCGTCATCGATGGCGGCCAGGTCGCCGGTGCGGAACCAGCCGTCGGTGAACGCGTCGGCCGTGGCCTGCTCGTTCTGCCAGTAGCCGCTGAATACCACGCCACCGCGCACCAGCAGCTCACCGTCCTCGGCGATGCGCATACTGTTGCCGGGCACCAGCTTTCCGACGGTCCCGACTTTCATGCCGCCGACCGGGTTGACGGTGATGGCGGCAGTGGTCTCGGTCAGCCCGTAGCCCTCATAGATGGACAGTCCGACGCCGCGGTAGAAGTGGCCCAGCCGCTCGCCCAGCGGCGCGCCACCGGAGACCGAGGCCCGGCAGTTACCGCCCAGCGCGGTACGCAGTTTGTGGTACACCAGCTTGTCGAACAGGGCGTGCTTGACGCGTAGCAACAGGCCGGGGCCGCCGCGGTCGGTGGCCTCGCTCCAGTCCACCGCGGTCTGGGCCGCCATCTCGAAGATGCGGCCCTTACCGTCGTTGGCGGCGTTCTGGGCGGCGGTGTTGTACACCTTCTCGAACACCCGCGGCACCGACACCACCACGGTCGGCTTGAACACTGAGAACATCGGCACCAGGTTCTTGATGTCGCTGGTGAATCCGACCGTGACCTTGTTGGCGAAGCCGGCGATGCTCAGGGCGCGCGCCAACACGTGCGCCAGCGGCAGGAAGACCAGCAGACGCTGACCGGAAGTCATCAGGGTCGGCAGTGCGGCCTGGGTGCCGCGGACCTCGTGGATGAGGTTGGAGTGGGTGAGCTCGCAGCCCTTGGGCCGCCCGGTGGTGCCCGAGGTGTAGATCAGCGTCGCCGGGTCGGTGGCCCGCAGTGCGTCGAGGCGCGCGGTGACCTGCGCCGGGTCCTGGCCGGCGGCGGCCTCGGCGAGTTCGTCGAGGGCCGGGGCGCCTGACCCGTCGATGGTGAACACCCGCCGCAGCGACGGCAGGTCGCCGGCGAGTTCGTTGACGATCTGGGCGTGGGCGTCGGTTTCGGCAAACGCCACCACTGCGCTGGAGTCCTGCATCACCCAGCGGACCTGCTCGGCCGACGACGTCTCATAGATCGGAACGGTCACCGCACCGATGGACAGGATCGCGTAGTCCAGGATGGCCCACTCGTAACGGGTCGCCGAGAAGATGACCACCCGGTCGCCGGCCGCCACACCCTGGCTGATCAGGCCCAGCGCGGCCGAGCGGATCTGCGCGGCGGCTTCTGCACAGGTGACGTCGGTCCAGGCCCCGTCGACCAACCGCTGGTAGATGGCGAAGTCGGGGCTGTTGCGCTCGTGCTCGAAGACGACCGCGGCGACGTTGTCGTGCTCCTCGACGGTGAACGGCGCGGGAACACTGAACTCACGCATTGCGATGACCTCTCTTGCCAACCGGGGTGTCGATCCAATCAGCCTAGTCGGCGACTGATGATGACCGTGACGGTGTTCACGTTGCGGTACGCCCACCGGGAAAGATAGTGGCCGGCGCGGCGAACCGGTTGTCGGCCCGCGGGAGAGATAGCGGGGGAAGGTTGCGCAAGCGTGTTCGATACGCTTGCGGGCCATGAACAGTATCCAGGTCGCCGACGAGACATTCGTTGCTGCGTCCGGCGAGCAGGTCGGGGCGGCTGTCGCCGATCGTTCGAGTTGGCAGCGATGGTGGCCCGACCTGCAGCTGCAGGTGGTCGAGGATCGTGCCGACAAGGGCATGCGGTGGACGGTGGGCGGGCCGCTGACCGGCACCATGGAGGTCTGGCTGGAGCCGATGCTCGACGGTGTGCTGCTGCACTACTTCCTGCACGCCGAACCCACCGGTGTGACCGGCCGGCAGCTGGCCCGGCTGAACCTGGCGAAGCTCAACCACCGTCGCCGGGTGGCCGGCAAACGGATGGCCTTCGAGATCAAGGACCGCCTCGAGCGTTCCCGGCCGGTCGGGGTCTCTCCGCTCGCTGTCAGTTGACCCGGCGCTACAGCACAGCGGCTCCGAAAAAGGACAGGTACCGTCTCTGCCGAGAGCGGTGTGGCAGGCGCTAGCGAGTTAGGGAAGTAAGTACGTGGCTGATAAAACGGCTCAGACGATCTACATCGCGGCGGATCCGGACACGGTGATGAAGGTGATCGCCGACATCGGCGCCTACCCCGACTGGGTCTCGGAGTACACCGAGGCCGAAGTGCTCGAGACCGATGCCGACGGCTACCCGAAGGTGGCGCGGTTGGTACTCGACGCGGCTGTGCTCAAGGACACCATGGTGCTGGACTACGACTGGTCGCCAGACCGTCGCTCGGTGCGTTGGTCGTTGCAGTCGAGTTCGCTACTGAAGGCGCTCAACGGCGAATATCGATTGACGCCCAAGGGATCTGGAACCGAGGTTCTTTACGAGTTGTCGGTGGATCTGATGATTCCGATGATCGGCCTGCTCAAGCGCAAGGCGGAGCGGCGGCTGACCGACACCGCGCTGAAGGACCTGAAGAAGCGAGCAGAGGCTGAGTGAAGCCGCCTGAGGCAGGAACGCCGACAGCGCTTCCCGTGCCTGCGATCAGTCTGTTCGTCGGCAAGGGCGGCGTAGGCAAGTCCACGTGTGCGGCGGCGACCGCGGTCTCGTTGGCATGCGCTGGTGACCGGGTGTTGCTGATCTCCACCGACCAGGCCCATTCGGTGGGCGACGTGCTCGGACTGCCGGTGCCCCCCGGTGACGGCCGGGACCCCATCACGGTGGACGTCGATGACGCCGGAATGGGGGGTGGCTGCCTGGACGTGTTGGCGTTGGACACGCTGGCCCTGCTCGAGCGGCAGTGGGCCGGCGTGGTCGAGGTCCTGGCCGCGCGGTTCCCCGAGTCTGACCTGGGTAGCGTTGCGCCCGAAGAGCTTTCGGCGCTTCCCGGTGTGCAGGAAGTGCTGGGTCTGCACGAGGTGGGCGAACTGGCAGACACCGGGCATTGGGACCGGGTCATCGTCGACTGTGCGTCCACCGCCGATGCGATGCGGATGCTGACGCTGCCGGCGACGGTGGCGCTCTACGCCGAGCGGTCCTGGCCGCGGCACCGTCGGCTCAGTGGAACCGAGGATCCCCGGTCGACCGCATTGGTCGATCTGATCGAGCGAATCAGCAGCGCCGCCGAGCAGCTTGCCGAGCGGCTGACCGATGAGACGACGGTCGCTGCGCACCTGGTGCTGACCGCCGAGCGCGTGGTGGCCGCCGAAGCCGTCCGGACTTTGGGGGCGCTGTCGCTGACCGGCGTCCGGGTGGCAGAGCTGATCGTCAATCAGATTTTGTTGCAGGATGATTCGTACGTCTACACCAATCTGCCGGCGCACCCGGCGTTCGACTGGTACGCCGAACGGATCAGGGAACAGAGCGGTGTCCTCGACGAGGTCGACCGCGCCATCGGTGATGTGGCGATGGTGTTGGTCCCGCATCTGGCGGGGGAGCCGATCGGTCCTAAAGCGCTGGGCGATCTACTCGCGAACAGCCGCCGCCGCGACGGATCGGCGCCACCCGGTCCGGTGCGGCCAGTGGTCGACCGGGAGTCCGGTTCCGGCTTGGGGGCGGTGTATCGACTGCGGCTAGAGTTACCCCAGGTCGATTCCGGTGCGCTGAGCCTGGGGCGATCCGGAGATGATCTGATCATCGGTGCAGGTGGCACCCGACGTCGGGTTCGGTTGGCGTCGGTGCTGCGGCGGTGCACGGTCGTGGACGCAACGCTGCGTGGCAGCGAACTGACGGTGCGCTTCCGGCCGGATCCGGCCGTGTGGCCGGTGACTGGCGATGAGGAGGTGCGACGTTGAACGCTGGCGCGCACCCCGATCTGGGCGAGCTCGGACCCGAACTGCGCAAGCTGGCCCAGGCGATCCTGGATCGACTTGACCCGGCGGTGCGCGCCGCGGCGCTGTTGGCGGCCTCCTCGGGTGACGGCCCGGGCAAATGCCAACAGGTGTGGTGCCCGGTGTGTGCGCTGGCTGCGCTGGTCACCGGGGAAGAACATCCGCTGCTCACCATCGTCGCCGAGCACAGCGTCGCGCTGTATGAGGTGATCCGCGCGGTGGTGGGCGAGCCCGACGGAGCTGGTGGGGCGCCACGTCCGCCGGACCCCGGCTCGCCCGGCGGAGGCGGTGGCGGCGACCAGCCGCCGGCCCGGCCCAACTATGAGCCGATTCCGGTCACCATTGAAACCGACACCAGAAACGCCGAAAGCTGAGGAATTCCGCGGAATTCGCGATGTGACGAATCACCGTGTGGTCCTAGCCACCCGCGGTCGGTAAAGTTGGCGCGAACACGGCCGCCTTAGTCGGGGCAGGAGGGAGGGGCCATGTGGTACTGGCTGGCCAAGTACGTCTTCTTGGGGCCTCTGCTTGCTCTGATCGGGCGGCCGAAAGTCGAGGGTCTGGAGAACATCCCCGACGACGGTGCGGCCATCCTGGCCAGCAATCACCTCGCCGTCATGGACAGCTTCTACCTGCCCTTGGTGGTGCGCCGGCGGATCACCTTTTTGGCCAAATCGGAGTACTTCACCGGCACGGGACTCAAGGGCTGGCTCACCCGCTCCTTCTACACCGCCGTCGGTCAGGTTCCCATCGACCGCAACGACTCTGACGCCGCGCAGGCCGCGCTGAACACCGCTCAGCGGATCCTGTCGCAGGGCAAGTTGCTCGGTATCTACCCCGAGGGCACCCGCTCACCCGACGGCCGGCTGTACAAGGGCAAGACCGGACTGGCGCGGCTCGCGCTGCACACCGGCGTCCCGGTGATCCCGGTCGTCATGGTCGGCACCAACGTGGTCAACCCGCCGGGCACCAAGATGCTGCGCTTCGGCAGGGTTACCGTCCGCTTCGGTGAGCCGATGGATTTCTCCCGCTTCGACGGGATGGCCGACAACCGTTTCATCGAACGCGCCGTCACCGACGAGGTGATCTACGAATTGATGCGGCTGTCCGGCCAGGAATACGTCGACATCTACGCGGCAAGCGTCAAAAACGGTGCCGCACAACAGGACGGGGCAACGGGTCAGCCGGTCGCCCGGTTTCCGGAGACCGCGGCGGGCTGATCCGGACTCGTCCGGGGGACGGGCCGCAGCGTGGCGCCGGCCGTGATGATCACGGCCAATGCCCACCACACGTAGGACGTCCCGGCCAGTTGGCGCCACCACGCCGCGCCGGCTTCGTGGTGTTCGGGCAGTAACTCGATCGGACTGCGCATCATCAGCGCCACCCCCGCTACACCGAGCATGCCGAGCACGACCGCCCGATGCCGGTAGGCCACCACCGCCGTGACCACCACGGCGGGCAGCATCCACACCCAGTGGTGTGACCACGACACCGGCGACACCACCAACCCGAACAGTGCCACGCACACCAGCGCCAGGATCGGCTCACCGGCCCGGAGCACCCGGCGGCCCGCCCACCACATCGCCGCCAGCACCGCCAGGCACCCCGCCAGCCACAGCACCGAGCGCAGCTGGTCGTTCAGCGGCAGCCGGGCCAGCGCGCCGGCCAGGTTCTGGTTGGTGTTCAGGCTCGCCCCGCCGATGCGGTCGGTATCGCTGACGGTGTGCGTCCAGTACTGCCAGGAGTCACTCCAGGCCATCACGAAGCCCACCAGTGTCGCCGCCAGGAACGACGCCACGGTGGTCACCGCGGCACGCCTGTCCCGACGTAACAGGAAGTAGAGCAGGAACACCGCCGGGGTCAGCTTCAGCGCCACCGCCACACCCAGCAGTGCGCCGCGCGGCCAATAGGTGCGCCGCGGTACACAGTCGGCGATCACCAACGTCATCAGCACCGCATTGACCTGACCGAAGTCGAAGTTCGCCCAGATCGGTTCGGCATCCAGCCAGATCGACGCCGCCACGATCGCCGTCGCCACCACGCCGCGGTGCCACCAGGCCGGCCCGCAGTCGGGGTGCGCGTCGAAGCGGACCCCCAGACCGGTGAGCACGATGGTGATCGACACCACCAGCAGCAGCGTCGAGAGGACGATCAGCGCGGCGGTCGCGGTGCCCAGCGACACCCAGGTGAGCGGAGCGAACAGCACCGCGGCGATCGGGGGATAGGTGAACGGCAGAACCGTCCCGTCGATCTGGGTTTGGAACCAGTCCTGGCCGTAGAGCGGCCGGCCTTCACGCCAGGCCTGTGCCGCCATCCGGTAGACGTCGACGTCGATGTGGTACGGCGTGCTGCCCAGCGCCCGCCACGTCGTGTAGCCCAAGGCTGCAACCGCCAGCAGCGTGAAGATCCACCAAACGGCCCAACCGCTGATGCCCCCGTGCCGACGGCCCGGGTCGGGCGGCCGCGATGTAGTCATGTCGCAGCACAGCCTATCGGGTAGCGACGTTAAACCGAGCCATCCCTGTGGCGATCCCGGCGTGGTGTGCCGCGAGGGCGTACGTTGCATTAGGTGCTGGAATGGTTGCGCGAGGACATCGTCGGCCGTGGCAGGCTGCCGTTGCTCGGCTGTTTGCTGGCCTTCCTGGTGACCTTTCTGGTAACCCGCACCGTGGTGCGCTACATCCGCAGCCAGGCCGCAAATCCTGACCCGCCGCGGTGGTGGCAGCCCCGCAATCTGCACTTCGGCTCCAAGCACATTCACCACGTCGTCTTCGGAGTCTTGTTGGTGATGGTCGCCGGAGTGACTCTGGTGGCCGCCGGGCCGAACGCGCACGAGCCGGCGTTCAGCCTGGCGGCGATAGCGTTCGGGATCGGGGCGGCGCTGGTGCTCGACGAGTACGCGCTGATCCTGCACCTGTCCGACGTGTACTGGGAGGAGGACGGGCGCGCTTCGGTCGATGCCGTGTTCGCCGCCGCCGCGGTCGCGGGGTTGTTGGTGCTGGGGTTCCACCCGCTGACGTTTTTGGTGGGGACGTGGCACGATACGTCGTCGCCGTGGATTCGCGCCGGGGTGTTCATCGGCCTGGTGACGGCGTTGCCGTTGGGCGTGATGGTGTTGTTGAAAGGCAAGGTGTGGACCGGGTTGATCGGGATGTTCTTTGTTCCGCTGCTGGTGGTGGGTGCGGTGCGGCTGTCCCGGCCGCACGCGCCCTGGGCGCGGTGGCGCTACCTGCCTGATCGGGCGCGGATGCACCGGGCGCTGGAGCGGGAGCGCCGGCTGCGCCGGCCGGTGATCGCGGCCAAGCTCTGGTTGCAGGATGCGGTCGCGGGCCGGCCGCAGGTGCCCGATGAGCGGGCCGTCGACGCCGAGCTCGATCGTGAGGTGCGGGAGGCCTCCGCCCCGACGGTGCGGTTCATGGCCCCCCGGCAGCAGGTGCCCATCGGCAGGCCGCCGGTCCGGCCGGCGCCCGCCGCGGGTGTTGCCGGTCGCTCGGGGCCCAACCGGGCGGTTTCGGAGGCTTCGGCGCCGACCCGGCCCTTCTCGGCGCCGCTGTCGTCTCCCCGGATACACCGGCCGGGCAGGCCGTGGCAGTGAGGTACTTCTACGACACCGAATTCATCGAGGACGGCCGCACCATCGAGCTGATCTCGATCGGCGTGGTCGCCGAGGACGGGCGCGAATACTATGCGGTCTCGACCGAATTCGACCCGGATCGGGCCGGGTCGTGGGTCCGTACCCATGTCCTGCCCAAGCTGCCGTCGCCGGCTTCCCAGGTGTGGCGCTCGCGTAGCCGTATCCGCGCGGATCTGGAGGAGTTCTTCGGAGTCGAGCGCGGGGATCCGATCGAGTTGTGGGCGTGGGTGGGCGCCTATGACCACGTGGTGCTGTGCCAGTTGTGGGGCACCATGCCCGATCTGCCGGCGCCGATTCCGCGCTTCACCCACGAGCTTCGGCAACTGTGGGAAGACCGGGACCGGCCGCGGCTGCCACCGCGGTCGACGGGCAGTCACGATGCGCTGGTGGACGCCCGCGACCAGTTGCGCCGTTTCCAGGTGATCACCCGGACTGAACTGGCCTGATCAGGCAGGGTCGGCGCCCGGCTACCATGGTCGGGTGAACTGGACCGTTGACGTACCCATCGACCAGCTGCCGGCGCTGCCGCCGCTGCCCGCGGATCTGCGCGAGCGCCTCGACGCCGCGCTGGCCCGGCCGGCCGTCCAGCAGCCGAGCTGGCCCGCTGACCAGGCCAAGGCCATGCGGACCGTGTTGGAGAGCGTTCCGCCGATCACGGTGGCCTCCGAAATCGAGCGGCTCAAGGTACAGCTGGCCCAGGTCGCCCGCGGGGAGGCTTTCCTCCTGCAGGGCGGCGACTGCGCGGAGACTTTCACCGACAACACCGAGCCGCACATCAAGGGCAACATCCGCACTCTGCTGCAGATGGCGGTGGTGCTGACCTACGGCGCCAGCATGCCCGTGGTGAAGATGGCTCGCATCGCCGGTCAGTACGCCAAGCCGCGCTCTGCTGACATCGACTCGCTGGGGCTGAAGTCCTACCGCGGCGACATGGTCAACGGCCTGGCCCCGGATGCCGAATCGCGTGAACACGACCCGTCGCGTTTGGTGCGGGCCTACGCCAACGCCAGTGCGGCGATGAACCTGGTGCGGGCGCTGACGTCGTCGGGGCTGGCGTCGCTGGAGCTGGTGCACGACTGGAACAGGGAATTCGTCCGCACCTCGCCGGCGGGTGCCCGCTACGAGGCGCTGGCCGGTGAGATCGACCGCGGCCTGAAGTTCATGAGCGCGTGTGGGGTCGCCGACCGGGAGTTGCAGACCGCCGAGATCTACGCCAGCCACGAGGCGCTGGTACTCGACTACGAGCGGGCCATGCTGCGGATGGCCGACATCTCGGGCTCCCCGCAGCTCTACGACCTGTCGGCGCACTACGTGTGGATCGGGGAGCGGACCCGCCAGCTCGATCACGCACACATCGCGCTCGCCGAGGTGATCGCCAACCCGATCGGGGTCAAGCTCGGTCCCACCACGACGCCGGACCAGGCAGTTGAATACGTGGAACGCCTTGACCCGCACAATGTTCCGGGGCGTCTGACGCTGATCAGCCGGATGGGCAACAGTAAGGTGCGTGACCTGCTTCCGGGCATCATCGAGAAGGTGCAGGCCACCGGTCATCAGGTGATCTGGCAGTGCGACCCGATGCACGGCAACACCCACGAAGCCTCCACCGGTCACAAGACCCGGCACTTCGACCGGATCGTCGACGAGGTCCAGGGCTTCTTCGAGGTGCATCACGCACTGGGCACCCACCCCGGCGGCATCCACCTGGAGTTCACCGGGGAGGACGTCACCGAGTGTCTCGGTGGCGCCCAAGACATTTCGGATGCGGACCTGGGCGGCCGCTACGAGACCGCGTGCGACCCGCGGCTCAACACCCAGCAGTCGCTGGAGCTGTCCTTCCTGGTCGCGGAGATGCTGCGCGGCTAGCTGGTTCCCGTGCTCGGCGTGGGCGCGGTTACAGCAGCGCGCCGACGTTGTTGCCCAGCGCCCACGCCAACGCGGCGACCAGTGTCGTGGTTGCGAACAACACGGCGAGCCAGATGACCACCATCCGGCGCGCGTGCTGGCGCTCCAACACAAAGCGGCTCAGTTCGACGCCGCCGAACTGCCCTGTCACCAACTCGTATTGGGTGTCGGTGTCCTCCACCCAGTCCGCCGGTCCGCGGGTCATGTGCAGTGTCTGATGTTGCGGTACCTGGTGTTGCGATGTCGGGTGTTGGGGCGGCGCTGGGTGCTCCGCGGCGCGCCGTGCCGGGGCGGCGGCGTTGTGCTGGGCGGAGTTTCGGGGGGCCGGCACCCGGAACGCCGGCAGCGCCAGCCGCTCGGTGATCGCGTCGACCGCCCGCGCCATCTCGAGCGCGTCGGCGTAACGCTCCGCCGGTTCGCGGGCGGTGGCCCGGGCCACCAGGTCGTCGAATTCGCCGGGGACTCCGTCGATAGCCGAACTCGGCGCGGGTACATCGTGGTCCAGACGTTGGTAGGCCACCGTCAACGACGAATCACCGGAGAACGGCGTGTGGCCGGTCAACAGCTCGTAGGTGAGCACGCCGGCCCCGTACACGTCGCTGGCGGGGCCGGCATTACCGTCCCGGACCTGTTCGGGGGACAGGTAGGCCGCGGTGCCCAAAATCACGTTGGTGGAAGTGATTCCGGCCGCGGCGATAGCGCGCACCAACCCGAAGTCGACCACTTTCACGTCGCCGTCATCGGAGATCAGGATGTTCTCCGGTTTGATGTCGCGGTGCACCAGCCCGGCCTGATGCGCGATCCCCAGGGCTCCCAGCACCGGCCGCAACACCGCGGCGACCGCGTGCGGCGGCATCGGGCCACGTTCGTTGAGCAACTCCCGCAGGGTTCCGCCCTCGACGAGTTCCATGACCAGAAACGGCTGCCCGGGATCGTGCGGGGTGCCGAAGCCCTGGTCGTACACCGCCACCAAACCCGGGTCCTTGAGCCGGGCGACCGCGCGGGCCTCGAGCTGGAAGCGGGTCAGGAACTGCTGGTCGCCGGCGTAGCGCAGATCCATCACCTTGACCGCGACCGGGCGGTCCAGGCGCTCGTCCAGACCGCGGTACACCGTGGAGGTACCGCCGGTGGCGATCCGGGCGCCCACCCGGTACCGGCCGTCGAGCAGCGCGCCCTCCAGCGGGTCGCCGCCCCACGCTCCAGTCACCTGGTCATGGTATGTGTGCGGGTGGCCGGTCCGGCGGCTTTAAACTTGTGTCGTGAGCAGCATTCCGGCCTCCGAAGACGTACTTGAGCCCGACGAACCGACCTTTGACCTGCCGACAGTCGCCGAAATGCTCGGGGTACCGGTCACCAAAGTGCACCAGTTCCTGCGTGATAACCACCTGGTCGCGGTGCGGCGGTCCGGCGTGCTGGTGGTCCCGCAGGTGTTTTTCACCGCCGAGGGGGACGTCGTCAAGAGTCTGCCCGGACTACTGGCCGTGCTGCACGACGGTGGCTATCAGCAGACCGACATCGTGCGGTGGCTGTTCACCCCGGATTCGTCGCTGTCGTTGACCCGCGACGGGGCGCGGGAGTCGGTAAACAACGCTCGCCCGATCGATGCGCTGCACGCCCACGAGGCTCGTGAGGTGATGCGCCGGGCGCAGGCCATGGCGTACTGAGGTTTCAGGCAGCGTCGAGGGCGGGCGCCTGTTCGGCCCGCGACAGCCGGTACCAGGCATACACGGCGCATCCGGTCGCGCCGATCACCTGCAGCCAGGTGTACATACCGTGCGAGCCGTCGGGTTTGAAGATCACCATGATCCAGGTCGACGCCGCGGCGATCGCGGCGATCGCGGTCGGTGAGCGGACCACGGTGGCCGCCACCGCCAGTGGCCAGGTGTAGTACCAGGGCAAGGCGGCGGGCACGAACAGCACCACCACCAGCATGGCCCAGGCGATCCCGGCCACCGCAGCGCGATCGTCGCGCCGCGCCCGCCACCACAGCACCGGCAGCACTAGCCCGATCACCACGACCCCGCTGATCCGGGTGACGTGCAGGACGGCATAGAAGTTGACCGGGGCGAACAATCCGCCGACGGCGTGGATCAGATTGGCGGCCGCGGTCGGCACGGTGAGCCAGTTGATGATCTTGACGTTGCCGGCCAGCAGCGCGGTCAACCAGCCCATGCCCACTCCGGCCAGGGCGGACAACACCGCGAACACCGCGACGATGATCGCCGTGGACACCGCTGATGCGGCGAAGAAGGCGACCGCCGTCGGATAACCGCGGGATTTCTGCCGCGGTTCCAGCTTCGGCTCTGCTTCGTCGAGCCTCGCTGAACCGCGGGATTCCTGCAGGCGGCGCATCCAGATCCACACCAGGAACGGCAATGCGATTGCGGCGGTTGCCTTTACCGCCGCCGCCAGCGCCACCAGCGTTATCCCGGCCAGGTGGCGGCGTTCGAGGGTCAGCGCGATCCCGGCGATCACCAGGCCGACCATCAGCATCTCGTTGTGGACCCCGCCCATCAGGTGGATGATCACCAGCGGGTTGAGCACGGCCAGATACAGCGCCGCGGGCGCGCTGCCACCGACGCGGGTGGCCACCCGGGGGGCGGCCCAGATCAGCAGCGCCAGCCCGGGCAGCATGCACAAGCGCAGCAGCATGGTGCCGGCCACCACGTTGTTGCCGACCAGCATCGTGACGAGCTTGGCGACCAGGATGAACGCCGGGCCGTACGGTGCCGTCGTCGCCGCCCAGATCGGGCTGACATCGTCGAGCAGGGGGTTGGGGTTGTCGACCGGCCCCACCAAGTAGGGGTCGAATCCATCCCGCAGCAGGGCGCCCTGGGCCAGATAGGAATAGGTGTCGCGGCTGAACACCGGGACCGACAGCAACAACGGCGCCAGCCAGAAGCCGGTGGTGGCGATCAACGTGTAGGTGCTCACGGTGCCCTCGATCACCCGCCGCCCCAGGCCGAGCCAGGCCACCAGCATCACCGCGACCCCGGCCCACAGCAGCACCGACGACAGCACCAGGCCGTGGCCGAAGCGCAGCCAGGACAGATGCAGCCCGTCCAGCACCGGGTCCTGGATGCGGGTGCTGCCGGCGCCCAAGCCGCCCAGCGTGATCAGCAGGGCGCCCAGGCAGCCGAGCCACGCCGCTCCGGCCTGCTCGCCGGCGGCGAACTGCCGCAGTCGGGATAGGCCGCTGACGGCGTCGCGGGACGCACCGGGGACCGGTGGGGTGGTGGGATTCGACATCGGCGCTCCGGGCGATCAGGCGGACCGGTCGGCGACCCGGCGAGCCAGGTCGGTCAGTCCGGCTTTGGCAACCTCGTCAATGGGTGCGGCCGCCAGCGCGGCCAGGGCGCGGCGGGTCAGCAGATCGATACGGTCCTCCACGGCTGCCAGCGCCCCGACCGCCTCGATCATCTCGCACAGTTCGCGGACCTGCGCCTCGGTCAGCGCGGTGCCGATCGCGCTGCGTAACCGATTGGCCGCCACCGGATCCGACTTGTCGGCCAGCTCAACGGCCTCAGCCAGCAGCACGGTGCGTTTGCCCGAACGCAGGTCGTCGCCGGAAGGCTTGCCGGTCACCGCCGGATCGCCGAACACCCCCAGCACGTCGTCGCGCAGCTGGAACGCCACGCCCAGGTCGGTGCCGAGTTCGTGGAACAGCGCGTGGATGTCGGGCCGGTCGGCCGCGGCGGCCACGCCCAGCTGCAACGGCCGCACCACCGTGTAGGAGGCGGTTTTATAGGTGTTGACGCGCATCGCCGAGGCGATCGAGTCCACCCCGCTGGATTCGGCGACGATGTCGAGGTACTGGCCGCCCAGCACCTCGGTCCGGATGTCCGACCAGACGCCCCGCACGCGCCGCCGGGCGTCGGCCGGCAGATCGGCCCCGGCGACGATGTCGTCAGCCCACACCAGCGCCAGGTCGCCGAGCAGGATGGCGGCCGACATCCCGAACTGGTCGGCCGATCCGCGCCATCCGCGGGCGCGGTGCAGCTCGGCGAACTTGCGGTGGGTGGTGGGGCTGCCGCGTCGGGTGGCTGAGGCGTCGATCACGTCGTCGTGCACCAGCGCGCAGGCGTGCAGCAACTCCAGCGCGGAGAACAGCAGCAGTTCGCCGTCGTCGGCATCACGTCCGGTGATGGCACGCCAGCCCCAGTAGGCGAACGCCGGGCGCAGTCGTTTGCCGCCGATGAGCACGAATTCTTCGAGGCCGGTGATCAACGCCTCGTAGTCGTCGCCGATGTAGGCGGTCTCGGTGCGGCGGGTGCGCAGGTGGGAGCGCAGCGTTTCGGTGACGGCCGCGGCCAGCTCGGCGGCCGACGGTGTAGTCGCTGCGGATGCCTTGAAACTCAGCTCGGCGCCCCTTTCTGTGCTGCCCGGCCGGGGACCCCCAGCGTGGGTCCAGCGTAGAGTGTGCCACCACAGCCGGGGGGACTCAGGCCGGTAGCGGCCGGAGGCGGCCAACGCTGCCCGTTCCTGCCCTGTGGCACTGTTGACTGTCTGTTGACTGTCTTTCATGAGGAGCTGGTACGTGACCTTGAACACCGTCGCACTCGAGCTTGTCCCACCGAACGTGGAAAAGGGCCCCGAGCAGACGATCGAAGAGGCGCACAAGGTTGTGCGGTTTGCGGCCGAGGCCGGCCTCGAGGGGCGGATCCGCCACATCCTGATGCCGGGGATGATCGACGAGGACGATGACCGCCCGATCGAGATGAAGCCCAAGCTCGACGTGCTGGACTTCTGGAACGCGATTCGGCCCGAGCTGCCGGGCATGGCCGGGTTGTGCACTCAGGTCACCTCGTTCTCCGACGAGGCGGCGCTGCGGAGCCGGCTGGGTGACCTGACCGGCGCGGGGATCGAGGGCGTGGTCTTCGTCGGCGTGCCCCGCACCATGGCCGACGGCGAGGGGGCGGGGGTGCCGCCGACCGACGCGCTTGCGACCTTCCGCGCCGACGTGGCCAACCGCGGCGTCATCTTGATTCCCACCCGGGCCGACGAGATCGGCCGGTTCAACTTCAAATGCGAGCGCGGGGCGACGTTCGGGCTGACCCAGCTGCTGTATTCCGACGCGATCGTGCCGTTCCTGACCGAGTTCGCCAAACACAGCGAAGCGCGCCCGGAACTGTTGCTGTCGTTCGGCTTCGTGCCGTCGTTCGAAAACCGGATCGGGCTGATCAACTGGCTGATTCAGGATCCGGGCAACGCGGCGGTGGCCGCCGAACAGGACTTCGTCAAGACGCTCGCCGACAGTGACCCCGACCAGCGGTGCAAGCTGATGCTCGACCTGTACAAGCGGGTGATCGACGGCGTCGCCGACCTGGGCTTCCCGCTGAGCATCCATTTCGAGGCCACCTACGGGGTGTCCGCGGCGGCATTCCGCACCTTTGCGCAGATGCTGGAGTACTGGTCGCCCGAGACCCGCTGATCCTCAGCCGGCGCTGTCGTCGGGGGAGCGCAAGCGCGGCGAGCGGTCCCGCCCGTACCAGGCGATTGCCGCGACCGCGCCCGCCGCGGCAAGCGTGGACAGGGTCAGCCACAGCGCCGCGTGGGCGAAGGAGCGGGTGCTGGGATCGGTGTAGCGGGCTTGGGCGCTCATGGTGCTCACCACGCCTGGCTTGAGCCGCCACTGCACGGTGTCACTGCCGATGCGTTCGCCGTTGGTGGAGGTCACCTCGCCGGGGAACGCGACGCTCAACGCGACGTCGGCCTCCGGGTCGCCCAGCGAGGTGAGATCCACCCGGCCTTCCAGGATCACCAGGTTGCCGGCGCGGCGCAGCGAGAGGTCCACCCCGGCTGCGTCGCGGTGCATTTGGGCCAGCTGCGGCAGTTCGGCGAAGGTCAGGTCGGAGAACACCGCCTGCGAGCCGACGTAGCCGTCCCTGCTGTAGTTGGAGATCGCGACCTTCTGCGGGAACGGCAGGTCGGCGGTGAGCTTGGGGCCGGTGTCGTTGTCGTTGCGCGGCTTGGCCGCAACGACGATCTGGCCGGAGACCTGATCGTTGGGGGAGACGGTGATGTTGGCCCGGATACGCACGCACCCGGCCAACGGCGCCGCGATCAGCAGGAGCGCGACCAGGGCCACCAGGCGACGGTAGGTGCCCCACTGTCGAAACCGGCGCTGAGCGGGCGCGGGAACGGGTTGCCGAGCGGGCTGTAGCGAACGCCGAACATGCACGACGTCATCGTGCCAGACCAGTCGGCGGGTCCGGTGACGACGCGGCGCTTGGCTACAACGGCAGCGCCCGGCCCAAGATGGCGAATGGCCGGGGATCGCCGGCGAAGTGATGACCGCGGATGACGTCGGTGAAGCCCAGCCGCCGGTACAACCGCCAGGCGCGGTTGTTTTCGCCATTGGTCTCCGGTGTGGACAGCAGCACGTTGGCTTCGGGCCGCCCGGCCAGCAGACGGCGCGCCAGGGCCTCACCCAGGCCGCTGCCCTGCGCGCGCGGCGCGACATGCAATTCGGTCAGCTCGAAGTAACTGGCCATCAGCCGCGCGATGTCGGGGTGGGGCAGGCCGCGGCGCTGCAGGCCCAGCACCACCTGCTGCTGCCACCACTGGTCGGGCGCGCCGCAGTAGCCGTAGGCCACACCCAGCAGCTGGGCGCCTTTCGGTCCGCCCGGCGCGGCGTCCAGCTGACGAATCTCACCGACGTCGCCGGCTTGGTTGTCGGCGAAGGCGGCCACCGCCCGCCAGCCACTGCGGCGGGTGTGATCGAGCCACATCGCGGCGCGTTGGCTCTCGGTGCCCGGCGGGTAGCCCATCGCAGTGACGTAGACGCGCAGCGCCGCACCGAGGTGATCGGCCATTTCGCGCGGCGACATGTCGAGGAGGAAGGTCACCAACGTGCAGGTTCCTTTCCCGCAGAAGTGGGAGCGTGCGCGATGCCGGAGTCCCATTATCGGCGATTGCGTCCGGCGGCGTCGGCCGTTGTGGATCGGCATCGCCACGCCGCCGCTACAATCAGCTGGTGAAGCCTGTGGTACGGCGCAGGCCTACCTCGTATTATCAGTGTTAGCTGCCCGCACCAGTCCGTATCGCGCCGTGGGCAGTGACATGAGCGGCCGTCGGCAAGGAGGGACGAATGCCACTCTCCGATCATGAACAGCGCATGCTCGACGAGATCGAGAGCGCGCTGTACGCCGAGGACCCCAAGTTCGCTTCCAGCGTTCGCGGCGGTGCCCTGCGTACCCCGACCACCCGCCGGCGGGTGCAGGGTATGACCTTGTTGGTGGTCGGTCTGGTGATGCTGGTCTCGGGTATCCCGTTCTATGCGACCACCGTCAATTCGGCGTTTCTGATTCTGAGTGTGCTGGGCTTCGTGGTCATGTTCGGTGGGGTGGTGTTCGCCATCACCGGCAACCACGCGGCCGCCGGCCGCGACGGTGCGGCGAAGCCGGGCGGTGGCGCGCAGCGGCGCGTCAAGGGTGGCGGCGGCACGTTCGCCAGCCGCATGGAAGACCGTTTCCGTCGCCGGTTCGAGCCGTAGGCCGATCCAGCGGCACGTGATGTAGAAGGGGCAGCCGATCGGCTGCCCCTTTTTTTCTGCGCGGTCGTGGCGCGGTCATGGCGCGGTGGCCGCGGGGCCGGGTCTCCGGGGAGCACTTCGGGCGCGCGCCCCACCCCGCCCCACTTTCCTTCCATCCGCTCTGACCTGGGTTTTTGACGCCCGATCGGGCTCCATTTGGCATGCCTGGGCGGCAAGATGGCCGATCCGGTGGGGCGTTGCGGTGGATTAGGCCTAGGAAATGGTGCGTAGTGGGGGATTGTGGGGTATCGTGGGCTGACGATGTCGACATGGCGGGAGGTGGCCGATGTTCCTCGGCACCTATACGCCCAAGCTCGACGACAAGGGGCGGCTGACACTGCCCGCCAAGTTTCGTGATGCGCTGGCAGGAGGGCTGATGGTCACCAAGAGTCAGGACCACAGCCTGGCCGTGTATCCCCGCGCGGAGTTCGAGCAGTTGGCCCGCCGGGCGGCCAAGGCTTCGCGCAGCAACCCGGACGCGCGAGCATTTCTGCGCAACCTGGCCGCCGCCACCGACGAACAGCACCCCGACGCCCAAGGCCGGATCACCCTGTCGCCCGACCACCGTCGCTACGCCAACCTGTCCAAGGAATGCGTGGTCATCGGGTCGGTCGACTACCTGGAGATCTGGGACGCACAGGCCTGGAGCGACTACCAGCAGACGCACGAAGAGAACTTCTCCGCGGCCAGCGATGAAGCACTCAGCGACATCATCTGAGGCGCACGCCCGTGCCTCGTGGCCTCTGTCCGAACCGACCCTGACGTACTTCCCCAACGTCAGGTTCGTGCCGTCGGGCAGGGACCTCGAGGTAAGGGCCTGCGGGCGAGTCGCGCGCAGTGTGGCCGGGCGACCGGGCCGGGCGCCGGCCGCACTTCGTGCCCATCACTGGCCGCATCAGGGAGGTGTTGCTGTGGCCGCACAGGGCGAATTCGGGCATGTACCGGTGCTGTTGGAGCGTTGCGTAGAACTGCTGGCTCCGGCATTGACCCGCCGATCGCCTGACGGCCGGGGCGCGACCCTGGTGGACGCCACCCTCGGCGCCGGCGGACATACGGAGCGGTTTCTGAGCCAGTTCCCCGGCCTGCGCGTCATCGGTCTGGACCGCGACACCACCGCACTTGACATCGCCAGTGCCCGGTTGGCCCGCTTCGCCGATCGATTCCAGACAGTGCGCACCCGATACGACGGCATTGCTGAAGCGCTGACCGAATCAGGCTTGGCCGCAACCGGATCGGTAGATGCGGTGTTGTTCGACCTCGGGGTGTCCTCGATGCAGCTCGACCGGGTGGAGCGCGGCTTCTCCTACGCGCAGGACGCGCCGCTGGATATGCGGATGGACCCGCAGGCCGACCTCACCGCCGCCGACATCGTGAACACTTACGACGCGGCGGCGCTGACCGACATTCTGCGGCGCTTCGGGGAGGAGCGTTTCGCCTCGCGGATCGCCTCCTACATCGTGCGCCGGCGGGCCCACACCCCGTTCACCTCGACCGGGGAACTGACAGAGCTGCTCTACGAGGCGATTCCAGCGCCGGCGCGACGCACCGGGGGACACCCGGCCAAACGCACCTTTCAGGCGCTGCGCATCGCGGTCAACGGCGAACTGGACTCACTGCGGGATGCGTTGCCGGCGGCGCTGGATGTGCTGGCGGTGGGTGGACGGGTGGCGGTGATGTCCTACCAGTCGTTGGAGGACCGCATCGTCAAGCAGCAGTTCGCTGCGGCCACCGCGTCGCGCACACCGGTGGGGCTCCCGGTCGAATTACCCGGTGACGAACCGAGATTCATCACGCTGACGCGGGGCGCCGAGAAGGCCGAGGCGGATGAGGTTGAACGTAACCCACGAGCGGGCTCGGTCAGGCTACGTGCGGTTGAGCGGGTCCAGGCCGGCCCGGTCGTGGCATCGAGGGGGAAGTGATGGCGACTAAGCGCAAGCCCGCGGTACGGCAGGGCGACCGTCGCCGTAACCCCGAGAGCGCAACCCGGACCGGCCCGCGGCGGGTCGCTGAGCAGACGCAGGCCCGAGGCCCACGGCGGCAGCGTGGGACCACGCCTACGGCGGGTCGCGAATCACGGCCGGGCACCGGCCCGCAGAAAGCGGCGTCGCTTCGTCCCGACCCCAGGCCGGTGCCGCCGAAGAGCACCAAGCAGGCCAAAGCGCGGGCGAAGGCACGCAAGGCCAAGGCACCCAAGGTTGTACGCGTCCCACTGCGCGAACGTCTGATCGCTCGGCTGGCCTCGATCGACCTGCGACCGCGCACGCTGGCGGCCAAGGTTCCGTTCGTCGTGCTGATCATCGGCGCGCTCGGCATCGGGCTGGGAATCACCCTGTGGCTGTCGACGGACGCCGCCGAGCGGTCCTACCAGCTGGGCAACATCCGGGAGCACAACCGGGTCCTCATGCAGCAGAAGGAAGCGCTCGAGCGCGACGTGCTCACCGCCGAATCCGCACCGGCGCTTGCCGAGGCGGCCCGCGAACTGGGCATGATTCCCAGCCGCGACACCGCGCATCTGGTCCAGGATCCGATCGGCAACTGGGTGGTGGTCGGGACCCCGAAACCCGCCGACGGTGCGCCCCCGCCGCCACTGAACACCAAGCTGCCCGACGATGTCGCACCGCCGGCCGAGGTGCCGGTTCGGGTGCCCCCGGCCGGGCCGAAGCTCGACAGCCGGCACCTGCCGGCCGCAGTCCCGCCGGCTCCGGCGGTGCCCGGCGCGCCGCTGATCATTCCGGGCCTGCCGGGAGTTCCCGGCCTGCCTGCGGCCGGGCCATTGCCAGGGCCTGGCGCACAAGAGATCCCGCACCTGACCACGCCTTCGGTCATCCCGTCTGACGTCCTGCCGCCCGTCGCTGTGCCGCCCGGGCCGGTGCTGGCGCCCGAGTCCGTCCTGCCTCCGCAACCCCCGCAACCCCCGCTGCCGCCGGAAGTACCGGCGACGCCGGTGGCTCCGGGAGCCGCGCGATGAGACGGCCCGCGCGGGGAACCGGACCGGCACGTCGCGCCGWCGGCKCGACCACAGCCGCCTCCCGAAAGACCCGCCGCTCCGTCACCACGCCCGCCAAGCCGGCCAAAGCCGCCAAGCCCGCTAAGGCGGCGAAAGCGTCCACCACAACCGGACATTCGGCCCGCGAGCGTCGCACCCGCCAAGCCACCGAGATGGGCCTGCGCAGCGCTTCGTTCGTCTTCCGGCACCGCACCGGCAACGCGGTCATCTTCCTGGTACTGGCACTGTCGGCGGCTCAGCTGTTCTACCTGCAGGTGCCGCGGGCCTCCGGGCTGCGTGCCGAGGCCGCCGGACAACTCAAGGTCACCGACGTCCAACAGGCGATGCGCGGCGACATCATCGACCGCACCGGGGACAAGCTCGCGTTCACCATCGAAGCCCGGGCGCTGTCCTTCCAGCCGGTCAAGATCGGCAAGCAGCTTGCCGACGCCAAGAAGAAGGATCCGTCCGCCCCCGATCCGCAGCTGCGGCTGCAGCAGATAGCTAAGGAGATCTCTACCCGCCTCGGTAACAAGCCGGACTCCGCAGCCCTGCTGAAGAAGCTGCGCAGCAACGAGACGTTCGTCTATCTCGCCCGTGCCGTCGACCCCGCGGTGGCCGAGATCATCACCGAGAAGTGCCCTGAGGTCGGAAGCGAGCGGCAGGATCTGCGCCAGTACCCGGGCGGCTCGCTGGCGGCCAACATCATCGGCGGCATCGACTGGGACGGCCACGGGCTGTTGGGTCTGGAGGACTCGATGGACGCGGTGCTGGCCGGAACGGACGGGTCGGTCACCTACGACCGCGGTTCGGACGGCGTGGTGATCCCGGGCAGCTACCGCAATCGGCACAAGGCCGTCAACGGGTCGACGATCCAGCTCACCCTCGACGACGACATTCAGTTCTATGTCCAGCAACAGGTGCAGCAGGCCAAGAACGTCACCGGCGCACACGATGTCACGGCCGTGGTGCTGGACGCCAAGAGCGGCGAGGTGCTGGCGATGGCCGGCGACAACACGTTCGACCCGTCCCAGGACATTGGGCGCCAGGAGGACCGCCAGCTCGGCAACCTGGCGGTGTCCTCGCCGTTCGAGCCGGGCTCGGTGAACAAGATCATCACCGCGGCCTCGGTCATCGAATACGGCCTCGGTCATCCCGACGACGTCCTGCAGGTGCCCGGATCGATCAACGTCGCCGACGTCACCGTCAGCGACGCCTGGGAGCACGGCGTCGCGCCCTACACCCTGACCGGAATCTTCGGGAAGTCCTCCAACGTCGGGACCCTGATGCTGGCTCAGCGGGTGGGGCCCGAGCGCTGGTTCGACATGGCGGAGAAGTTCGGGCTCGGACAGCGCACCGGTGTCGCGCTACCCGGTGAGAGCGCCGGTCTGCTGCCGCCGGTGGACCAATGGTCGGGCAGTTCCTTCGCCAACCTGCCTATCGGCCAGGGTCTTTCGATGACACTGCTGCAGATGGCCGGGATGTATCAGGCCATCGCCAACGACGGCGTGCGGATCCCGCCGCGCATCATCAAGGCGACCATTTCCCCCGACGGCGGCCGCGCCGAGGAACCGCGACCGGAGGGGGTCCGGGTGGTCTCGGAGCAGACCGCGGCGACCGTGCGCAACATGCTGCGCTCGGTGGTGCAACGTGATCCGACCGGTGTTCAGCAGGGCACCGGATGGCAGGCCGCTGTGGACGGCTATCAGATCGCCGGAAAGACCGGCACCGCACAGCAGATCAACCCGGCGTGCGGTTGCTACTACGACGACGTCTACTGGATCACCTTCGCCGGGATAGCGCCGGCGGACAATCCGCGTTACGTCATCGGCCTGATGATGAACAACCCGCATCGCGCCGCGGACGGCTCGCCGGGCACCTCGGCGGCACCGCTGTTCCACAACATCGCCGGGTGGTTGTTGCAGCGCCACAACGTGCCACTGTCGCCGGACCCAGGACCGCCGCTGGTCCTGCAGGCGATGTAGGCGCCACCCCCTGCCGCCGAACCGACCACTGGCGTCCGCAAAAAAAGACGTGATTCCGCCGCGTTGGTGGTGATCGTGCGCTTATTGTGCGGACAACGCGGAGACGAAAAGGGGGTTCCTCGCCGCAGAGAAAGGGTCGATCATGGCCCGAAAAACTATCGCTATTCCGGGTGTTCTCGCCGCGGCGGCAGGCGTCGTCGCGCTGGGGCTGCTCGGCACGCCCATCGGCACACCCATCGCAAGTGACCACCACGCCAGCGGCTGTTTCATGACGAAGCAGGGAACCTGCGAGGAAGTGCCGGACCCGACTCAGTACGGATGTCCGCCCGGGGACTTCCAGTGCATGTTCGACAAGAAGCTCAAGCAGCCACCGCCGCCTTCTGACGGCTGAGGCCGTCGAGCCCACGCGCCTGCGCTGTGGACACGGCCCGCCTGGGTAGTCTCAGGGCCGATCCGGACGACCCGGCCGCAGCGGATGGAGGTGATGTTGGTGCCTGCTGCTCTGCGCCCCGACGTCGGTGCAGGCACGTCGCTGCGGGTGCTCGCAGCGCAGATCGGGGCGGTTGCGGTAGCCGGTGAGGCGGTTCCCGAGCTGCCCATTACCGGGTTGACGCTGCGCGCCCAGGACGTGCGGCCGGGTGACCTGTTCGCGGCGCTGCCTGGCGCGACCACCCACGGGGCACGATTCGCGGCCGACGCGGTCGCCCGGGGCGCGGTCGCGGTGCTTTCCGACGGGGCCGGGGCCGCCCAGATCGCCGACGCTGCAGCGCTACCCGGCATAGCTGTCCTGGTTCATCCGGCGCCCCGATCCGTGCTCGGCGAACTCGCGGCGCAGGTCTACGGACATCCGTGTGAGCAGGTCACCGTCATCGGCATCACCGGGACGTCGGGCAAGACCACCACCACCTATCTGGTCGAGGCCGGGCTGCGGGCTGCGGGTCGCACCGCCGGGCTGATCGGCACGGTCGGCGTCCGCATCGACGGCGTCGATCTTCCCAGCGCTTTGACCACCCCAGAGGCGCCCGCACTGCAGGCGCTGCTGGCCGCGATGGCACAGCGCGGGGTGGACACCGCGGTCATGGAGGTGTCCAGTCACGCCCTGACATTGGGCCGGGTCGACGGCACCCGGTTCGCGGTGGGCGCCTTCACCAACCTGTCTCGCGACCACCTCGACTTCCACCCGACCATGGCCGACTACTTCGAGGCCAAGGCTCGGCTGTTCGATCCGGCGTCGCCACTGCACGCGGCGCGGTCGGTGATCTGTATCGACGACGACGCCGGCGCGGCAATGGCGGCGCGGGCGACCGCGCCGGTCACTGTCAGCGCGACGGGCCGCCCCGCGGACTGGGGGGTGGAGCGGGTGAGCGGGGGCGAGTTCGTCGCCGTCGACCCCGCGGGTGTGCGCCACCCGGTCGGCATCGGCCTGCCCGGCGCCTACAACGTGTCCAATTGCCTTGTGGCGCTGGCTATTCTCGACGCAGTCGGGGTGTCGCCGGAGCAGGCGGCCCCCGGCCTGCGAGAGGCGCGGGTGCCAGGACGGATGGAGTCGATCGATCGGGGGCAGGGCTTCCTGGCGCTGGTCGACTACGCGCACAAGCCCGGGGCGCTGGCGGCGGTGCTGGCAACACTGCGCCAGGAACTGCGCGGCACCACCGGACGCCTGGCCGTGGTGTTCGGCGCCGGTGGCGACCGTGACCAGGGCAAGCGTGAGCCGATGGGGCGGATCGCCGCGGAGTCGGCCGACCTGGTCGTGATCACCGACGACAACCCGCGGGGCGAAGACCCTGCCGACATCCGGCGCGCCGTGTTGGCCGGTGCCGCCGCCGGCAGCGCTCAGGTGGTCGAGATCGGCGACCGGCGGGCCGCGATCGGGCACGCGGTGGCCTGGGCTCAGCCCGGCGACGTGGTGCTGATCGCGGGCAAGGGACACGAGACCGGGCAGACCGCCGCCGGGCACACCCAGCCGTTCGATGACCGGGTGGAGCTGGCCCGGGCGCTGGAAACGCGCGGGGAGCACGGATGATCGCGCTGACCGTCGCGCAGATCGCCGAGATCGTCGGCGGCCGGCTGGCCGACATCACCCCGGAGCAGGCCGAGCGCACCGTGGTCACCGGCCCCGTGGAATTCGACTCCCGCCGGATCGCCCCGGGCGCACTGTTTCTGGCGCTGCCCGGCGCGCAGGCCGACGGCCACGACCATGCGGCGTCGGCGGTCGATGCCGGCGCGGTGGCGGTGCTGGCCGCCCGTCCGGTCGGGGTGCCGGCCATTGTGGTGGAGCCGGTCGCCTCCGACAGTCGATCCGGTGCGCTCGAGCATGACGACGAGGCCGGCTCCGGCGCTGCGGTGCTGGCCGCACTGGCCAAACTGGCCGCCGCGGTGGCCGCCACCCTGGTGGCCGAGGGGCTGACGATCGTCGGCGTGACCGGGTCGTCGGGCAAGACCTCCACCAAGGACCTGATCGCCGCGGTGCTGGCGCCGTTGGGGGAGGTGATCGCCCCGCCCGGGTCGTTCAACAACGAGCTGGGCCACCCGTGGACGGTGCTGCGGGCCGACGAGAACACCGACTATCTGGTCCTCGAGCTGTCGGCGCGGCATCGCGGCAACATTGCCGCGCTGGCGGCGATCGCCCCGCCGCAGATCGCGGTGGTGCTCAACGTCGGGACCGCACACCTGGGCGAGTTCGGCTCCCGCGAGGCGATCGCCGAGACCAAAGCCGAGCTGGCCCAAGCTGTTCCGGAATCCGGCGTGGTGATCCTCAACGTCGACGACTCGGCGGTCGCCGCGATGGCCGACAAGACCGTCGCGCGGGTGGTACGGGTCAGCCGCTCCGCTCCCGCCGACGTGTGGGCCGGGCCGGTGGTGCTCGACGAGCTGGCCCGCCCGCGGTTCACCTTGCACTCGGGCGCAGGCGAATCGGAGGTACGGCTGGGCGTGTCCGGTGATCACCAGGTGGGCAACGCCCTGTGCGCCGCCGCCGTGGCCTTGGAATGCGGTGCCACGCCGCACCAGGTGGCCGACGCCCTGGCCGGTGCCGGACCGGCCTCGGCGCACCGGATGCAGGTCAGCACCCGCGCAGACGGCGTGACCGTGATCGACGACTCCTACAACGCCAACCCCGACTCGATGCGGGCGGCGCTGCAGGCGCTGGCCTGGATCGCCCGCGGTGAGAATCCGGGGGCGAAGCGCCGCAGCTGGGCGGTGCTGGGGGAGATGGCCGAGCTCGGCGAGGACGCAATATCTGAGCATGACCGCATCGGGCGGCTCGCGGTGCGCTTAGATGTGTCTCGTCTCGTTGTCGTCGGAGTAGGGAGATCGATGGGCGCGATGCTGCACGGCGCAGTGATGGAGGGATCCTGGGGCGCCGAAGCCACCGCGGTACCCGACGTCGATGCCGCCCTGGCCCTGTTGCGCGCCGAGTTGCAGGCGGGGGACGTGGTATTGGTCAAGGCGTCGAACTCCGCGGGCCTGACCGCGTTGGCGCAGGCGCTGACCAGCGAAGACCCAGGAGATCGCCGATGATAATGGTCCTCATCGCGGCCGGAGTCGCGCTGCTGGTCGCGATCCTGCTGACCCCCGTGCTGATCCGGGTGTTCACCAAGCAGGGATTCGGCCAGGAGATCCGCGAAGACGGACCGGCCAGCCACCAGCGCAAACGCGGTACCCCGTCGATGGGCGGCGTGGCCATCGTGGCCGGGATCTGGGCGGGCTACCTGGCCGCTGAACTGGCCGGCCTGGTCTTCTACGGCACCGGGCCGACGGCCTCGGGCCTGCTGGTCCTGGGGCTGGCTACCGCGCTGGGCGGCGTCGGGTTCCTCGATGACCTGATCAAGATCCGGCGGTCGCGCAACCTCGGCCTGAACAAGACCGCCAAGACCATCGGGCAGGTCACCGCGGCCACCTTGTTCGGTCTGCTGGTGCTGTGCTTCCGCAACAGCTCCGGTCTGACCCCGGGCAGCCTGCAACTGTCCTATGTGCGCGACATCGCCACCGTCACGCTGCCCGCGGCGGCGTTCGTGCTGTTCGTGATCCTCATCGTCAGCGCCTGGTCGAACGCGGTGAACTTCACCGACGGCCTGGACGGGCTGGCCGCCGGATCCATGGCGATGGTCAGCGGCGCCTACGTGCTGATCACCGTGATGCAGCATCGCAACGCCTGCGCGAGCGCCCCTGGACTGGGCTGTTACAACGTGCGCGACCCGCTGGACCTGGCGCTGATCGCCGCCGCGACCGCGGGCGCCTGCATCGGATTCCTGTGGTGGAATGCCGCGCCGGCGAAGATCTTCATGGGCGACACCGGCTCGCTGGCGCTGGGCGGCGTGATCGCCGGAATGTCGATCACCACCCGCACCGAGATCCTCGCGGTGGTGCTCGGCGGGCTCTTCGTCGCCGAGATCACCTCGGTGGTGGTCCAGATCCTGGCGTTCCGCAGCACCGGCCGGCGGGTGTTCCGGATGGCCCCGTTCCACCACCACTTCGAGTTGGCCGGCTGGGCCGAGACCACGGTGATCATCCGGTTCTGGCTGCTCACCGCCATCGCCTGCGGATTGGGCGTCTCCATGTTCTACGGCGAGTGGTTCACCGCCGTTGGTGGCTGAGGTGGCCGGGTTGGCCCCGCTGTCTCCGGGAGCGCGGGTGCTGGTCGCCGGGGCCGGCATCACCGGCCGGGCCATCCTCACCGCGTTGGCGCCGTTCGAGCTGGACCTGACGCTGTGCGACGACAATGTTGCCGCGTTGCACGCCCACCCCGACGTCACGACCTGCAGCCCCGCCGAAGCCGCCGCGCAGATCGGCGGCTACGCGCTGGTGGTCACCAGCCCCGGATTCGGCCCGGACACACCGGTATTGGCCGCCGCCGCAGCGGCCGGCGTGCCGATCTGGGGTGACGTGGAGCTGGCCTGGCGGCTCGACGTCGCGGGCCACTACGGGCCGCCGCGGCGCTGGCTGGTGGTGACCGGCACCAACGGCAAGACCACGACCACCTCGATGTTGTACGCCATGTTGTCGGCCGCGGGCCGGCGTGCCCAGTTGTGCGGCAACATCGGCAGCCCCGTGCTGGATGTGCTGGGGGAGCCCGCCGGCGGTTCAGCGAGGCTCGACGGAGGAGAGCGGAAGCTGGGACCGCCGCATGAATCCGACGAGCTGGCCGTGGAGCTGTCCAGCTTCCAGCTGCACTGGGCCCCGTCGTTGCGCCCCGAGGCCGGCGCGGTGCTCAACATCGCCGAGGACCACCTGGACTGGCACGGCAGCATGGCCGCCTACACCGCCGACAAGGCCCGCGCGCTGGCCGGCCGGGTGGCGGTGGTCGGCATGGACGACGCCCGTGCCGCGGCGCTGCGCGACACCGCGCCTGCCCCGGTCAAGGTGGGTTTCCGGCTCGGCGAACCGGCGCCCGGTGAGCTCGGCGTGGTCGACGGCATGCTGGTCGATCGCGCCTTCGCCGATGAGGTGGCGCTGGCCCCGGTGGCGTCGATACCGGTGCCCGGCCCGGTCGGGATCCTGGATGCGCTGGCGGCCGCCGCGCTGGCCCGCAGCGTCGACGTGCCCCCCGAGGCGATCGCCGCGGCGCTGGCGTCGTTCCAGGTCGGCCGGCATCGCGCCGAACTGATCGTGGTCGACGGTGGGATCAGCTACGTCGATGATTCCAAGGCCACCAATCCGCACGCGGCCGAGGCATCGGTGCTGGCCCACCCGCGGGTGATCTGGGTGGCCGGGGGGCTGCTCAAGGGGGCCTCGGTCGAGCCGACCGTCGCCAGAATCGCTGCTCACCTGGCCGGGGCCGTATTGATCGGCCGAGATCGCGGCGAGGTTGCCAAGGCGTTATCACGACAC
Organism: Mycobacterium sp. P7213; assembly: GCF_900604305.1. Lineage (NCBI taxonomy): Bacteria > Bacillati > Actinomycetota > Actinomycetes > Mycobacteriales > Mycobacteriaceae > Mycobacterium > Mycobacterium sp. P7213. The sequence goes on along the minus strand of NZ_UWOA01000002.1, from coordinate 109,730 downwards.
GCACCGGATGTCCCCGTCGTCCACGTTGTGACGGGCGAGGATATTGATATGGGTGATACTGCTGTGTCTCCAGTTACTCATGTGAAGCGAGTAGCTGATGGGTCCAAAGAGACGCTGGGCTCCCGGGTGATGACCGCGGTGGTGGCCGCCGCCCGCGACCTGGCCCGGCCCGGGGACACGGTGCTGCTGGCGCCGGCGGGGGCATCCTTCGACCAGTTCGCCGGCTACGGTGCCCGGGGCGACGCGTTCGCCGCCGCGGCACGTTCCGCGGCAGGATCGGTGTGATCGGCATCCTGGCCCGGCTGCGGCGCGACGCCGGGGCCGCAGACGCCTCCTCCGACGAAACCGCTGTCACGGCCGCCAAGCCCGAGCCGCGCACCCGGTTCGGCGCCTGGCTGGGCCGGCCGATGACGTCGTTCCATCTGATCGTGGCGGTGGCCGCGCTGCTGACCACGCTCGGCCTGATCATGGTGCTGTCGGCCTCCGGGGTGGAGTCCTACGGCACCGATGGATCGGCGTGGCGGATCTTCGGCAAGCAGGTGCTGTGGACCGTGATCGGGTTGGTCGGCTGCTACGTGGCGTTGCGGATGCCGGTCCGGTTCATGCGGCGCATGGCTTTTGCCGGTTACGCCTTCACCATCGTGCTGCTGGTGCTGGTGCTGATCCCGGGCATCGGCACCTTGTCCAACGGTTCTCGCGGCTGGTTCGTCATCGCCGGCTTCTCCATGCAGCCCTCCGAGCTGGCCAAGATCGCCTTCGTCATCTGGGGTGCACACCTGTTGGCCAGTCGGCGCATGGAGCGGGCGACGCTGGGCGAGATGCTCGTCCCGCTGGTGCCGGCCGCCGTGGTCGCGCTGGTGCTGATCGTCGCCCAGCCCGACTTGGGGCAGACGGTCTCGCTGGGCATCATCCTGCTGGCGCTGCTGTGGTACGCCGGTCTGCCGTTGCGGGTGTTCCTCACGTCCCTGACGGCCATTGTCGCCGCCGCCGCGATCATGGCGGTGACCGAGGGCTACCGTTCCGACCGGGTGCGGTCCTGGCTGGACCCCGACGCCGACCTGCAGGGCGCCGGTTATCAGGCGCGTCAGGCGAAGTTCGCACTGGCCAACGGCGGCATCTTCGGCGACGGTCTGGGCCAGGGCACCGCGAAATGGAACTACCTGCCCAATGCGCACAACGACTTCATCTTCGCCATCATCGGCGAGGAGCTCGGCTTCATCGGCGGCTTCGGGCTGCTGGCGCTGTTCGGGTTGTTCGCCTACACCGGCATGCGGATCGCCAAGCGCTCCGCGGACCCATTCCTGCGGCTGCTGACCGCCGCCACCACGATGTGGGTGATCGGTCAGTCGTTCATCAACGTCGGCTATGTGATCGGGCTGTTGCCCGTCACCGGAATTCAGCTGCCGCTCATCTCTGCCGGCGGAACCTCCACGGCGACAACGCTGTTCATGGTCGGCATCATGGCCAACGCGGCCCGGCACGAACCGGAGGCCGTGGCGGCGCTGCGGGCCGGCCAGGACGACCGGATGAACCGGATACTGCGGCTGCCGCTACCCGAGCCCTACTCGCCGACCCGTCTTGAGGCTTTGCGTGACCGGCTGCGGACACGCTCACGGCCGGCCGCACGGCCACGAACGGCCCAGACGAGCGGACAGGCGCCGGCGCGGTCGGGCCGGCAGCGCGCCGCAGCGCAGGCGCCGGCCCGGGCAGCCGGTCGAGGCGCCGGGCGTGCAGGGCAAAATGGAGGCGGCCGGCGTCACGCCGGGGCGCGTCCGACTGGCGGACGCGTACGCGCATTGGAAGGTCAGCGATAGGGGAGTGAACGACTCGGTCATCTCATCGGACCGCGGTGCGTCGTTATCGGTAGTCCTCGCCGGCGGGGGCACTGCCGGCCATGTCGAACCTGCGATGGCGGTCGCGGACGCGCTGCGCGCACTGGACCCCGACGTCCGGATCACCGCGTTGGGCACCGCCCGCGGCCTGGAGACCCGGCTGGTGCCGGCCCGTGGCTACGACCTGGAGTTGATCACCCCGGTGCCATTGCCCCGCAAGATCAATGCCGACCTGGCCCGGCTGCCGCTGCGGGTGCTGCGTGCGGTCCGGGAGACCCGGGCGGTGCTGCGCGACGTGCAGGCCGACGTGGTGATCGGCTTCGGCGGCTACGTGGCGCTGCCGGCATATCTAGCCGCGCGGGGTCTCGGTGCCAAGCGGGTGCCGGTGGTGATCCACGAGGCCAATGCCCGCGCCGGCCTGGCCAACCGCGTCGGCGCCCGGGGCGCGCAACGGGTGCTGTCCGCAGTTCCTGATTGCGGTCTGGCCCACCCCGAGGTGGTCGGGGTGCCGGTCCGGGCGGCCATCACCACCTTGGACCGGGCCGCGCTGCGGTCGGCGGCCCGCGCCGAGTTCGGCTTCGCCGACGACGCCCGGGTACTGCTGGTATTCGGCGGCTCGCAGGGCGCCCGCTCGATCAACCAGGCGGTGGCCGGGGCGGCCGAACAACTCGCTGCCGCCGGTGTTTCGGTGCTGCACGCGCACGGCCCGAAGAACACCCTGGACCTGCCGGAAGCCGGCGCGGGCGATCCGCCGTACGTCGCGGTGCCCTATCTGGACCGGATGGACCTGGCCTATGCGGCCGCCGACCTGGCGATCTGCCGCTCTGGGGCGATGACGGTTGCCGAAGTGTCGGCGATCGGGCTGCCCGCGGTGTACGTCCCGCTGCCGATCGGCAACGGGGAACAGCGCCTCAACGCGCTTCCGGTGGTCAATGCCGGGGGCGGAATCCTGGTCGACGACGCCGCGCTGACGCCGGATTTCGTGGCCGAGACGGTCGCGGGGCTGCTCACCGACACCGCGCGGCTGGCCGCGATGACCAGCGCCGCGGTCCTGGCCGGGCACCCCGCGGCTGCCCGCCGGGTCGCTTCCGTCGCACTGGATGTCGCGAGCGCAGCGAGGGACGGCCAGTGAGCGGCATGAGCGGGGTCGCACTGGATGTCGCGAGCGCCCGGCGGTCTGGGAGCCGGGCATGAGCTCCGACCGGCTGCCACCGGAGCTGAGCCGGGTACACATGGTCGGTATCGGCGGCGCGGGCATGTCCGGAATCGCCCGCATCTTGCTGGACCGCGGGGGGCTGGTCTCGGGCTCGGATGCCAAGGAGTCCCGCGGGATTCACGCACTGCGGGCCCGCGGCGCGCAGGTGCGGATCGGTCACGACGCGTCGGCCCTGGATCTGCTGCCCGGTGGGGTCACCGCCGTCGTCACCACCCACGCGGCGATTCCCAAGACCAACCCCGAGCTTGTCGAGGCGCGGCGTCGCGGCATCCCGGTGGTGTTGCGACCGGCGGTGCTGGCGAAGTTGATGGCCGGGCGCACCACGCTGATGGTCACCGGCACCCACGGCAAGACCACGACGACGTCGATGTTGGTGGTCGCGTTGCAGCACTGCGGCTTGGATCCGTCTTTCGCGGTCGGCGGCGAATTGGGCTCTGCCGGTGCAGAAGCCGGCACCAACGCCCATCATGGCAGCGGGCCGCTGTTCGTCGCCGAGGCCGATGAGAGCGACGGCTCGCTGTTGGAGTACACCCCCAACGTGGCGGTGGTGACCAACATCGAGGCGGACCATCTCGACTTCTTCGGCAGTGCCGAGGCCTACACCCAGGTGTTCGACGCGTTCGTCGAGCGCATCGCGCCGGGCGGGGCGGTGGTGGTGTGCGTCGATGACCCCGGTGGGGCCGAGCTGGCCGAGCGCACTGCGGCCCAGGGCATCCGGGTGCTGCGCTACGGCACCGAAGGCGCCGGGACGGCGCCGCTTGACGGCGAGCTGGTCCGTTGGGAGCAGCAGGGGACCGGAGCGGTCGCCGAGATCATGCTGGCCGGAACGGGCGAGCGCAGGGCGATGCGACTGTCGGTGCCGGGACGTCATATGGCACTCAATGCGCTCGGCGCGCTGCTGGCGGCGGTCGAGGTCGGTGCGCCGCTCGATGCGGTGCTCGACGGGCTGGCCGGGTTCGACGGGGTGCGCCGACGTTTCGAGCTGGTCGGATCGGCAGGCGTCACGGGTTCGGTGCGGGTCTTCGACGACTACGCGCACCATCCCACCGAGATCTCCGCGACCTTGACCGCGGTCCGGGCGCTGCTGAATGAGCGCGGAACCGGGCGCAGCCTGGTGGTGTTCCAGCCGCATCTGTATTCGCGGACAAAGGAGTTCGCTGCCGAGTTCGGCCGGTCGCTGGACGGCGCCGACGAGGTTTTCGTCCTCGACGTCTACGGTGCGCGTGAGCAGCCGTTGCCCGGGGTGAGCGGCGCCAGCGTCGCCGAACATGTCAGTGTGCCGGTGCATTACCTGCCGGACTTCTCGGCGGTGCCCGACGCGGTGGCAGCGGCCGCCGGTCCCGGTGACGTGATCATCACCATGGGCGCCGGCGACGTCACCATGTTGGGGCCGGAGATCGTCAGCGCGTTGCGGGCACGCGCCGATCGGACCCCTCCCGGCAGTCCGGGGGCGCTGTGACCGTCCCGCCTGAGACCCCGGCCGGTCCACCGGAGGATCCGGATGATGCCGCCGACGTTCCAGTAACGGACGCGACGGAGGCCGCCGCCGACACCCCGGAAACGGACGCGGAGGTCGCGGAGGGCGACGTCGCCGCGGATGACGGCCAGGAGGCGGAGGCCGCCGACGAGCCCGCCGAGGTGGAGGGTCCACGACGCCGGGCCCGTCGCGAACGCGCGGAGCGGCGCGCCGCGCAGGCGCGCGCCGAGGCCATCGAACAGGCCCGTAGAGAGGCCAAGCGGCGACTGCGCGCCGGTTCTGCCGACGCGCCCAAAGGCGTTCCCCGCGGCACCATTCGTGGGCTGAAGATGGTGCTGGCGGTCTTTCTGGCGGCGGTGCTGGTCGTCGGGCTCGGGCTCATCTTGTACTTCACCCCGCTGATGTCGGTGCGCGATATCGAGGTCACCGGGATCGCGACGGTGACCCGGGAGGAAGTGCTGGAGGTGGCGCGGGTGCGGCACGGAACGCCGTTGCTGCAGATCGACACCGGCAGCGTGGCCGATCGGGTCGCGACCATTCGACGGGTGGCCAGCACCCGGGTGCAGCGGCAGTACCCCTCGGTGCTGGGGATCGCGGTGGTCGAACGGGTCCCGGTGGTCTACAAGGATTTTCCGGACGGCCCGCACCTGTTCGACCGGGATGGCGTCGACTTTGCGACCGGGGCGCCGCCGAGAATGCTGCCGTTCTTCGATGTGGACAACCCTGGCCCGGCGGACCCGTCCACGCTGGCCGCTCTGCAGGTGATGACCTCGCTGGCGCCCGAGGTGGCCGGCCAGATCAGCCGGGTGGCCGCCCCGTCGGTGGCGTCGATCACCCTGACGCTGGCCGATGGCCGGGTGGTGGTGTGGGGCAACACCGACCGCACCGCGGAGAAGGCACAGAAGCTGGCGGCGTTGCTGACCCAGCCCGGCCACACCTATGACGTGTCGAGTCCGGACCTGCCCACCGTCCGGTAGCGCCGTCGAACGACCCGTCGGTGGCCTGCGAGTGTGAATCCGGCTGCACGGCACGCGGAAATCCCGTCGCCGGGTTCGCACTCGGTGAAGGTTCGCGGGCGGGAAGCCCCCGCCCGACAGGAAAATTCACCGGGCGTGTCTCGGCGCGTCGGCGCCGATGAGGGCGCAGGCGGTCCTACTGTGGCGGTTGCGCGGAACAACTTGACATAACTCTAAGCCTATGGTTGAGGTTGAGGGTTTTGTCGAAGACAGAATCGGGAGTTCCGCGCCAAGCCCGGCCCGAAGAGGACTCCAATCCCACCAGGGAGGAAGACGAACGATGACCCCACCGCACAACTATCTGGCCGTCATCAAAGTCGTGGGTATCGGTGGTGGCGGCGTCAACGCCGTCAACCGGATGATCGAGCAGGGCCTCAAGGGCGTTGAGTTCATCGCGATCAACACCGACGCGCAGGCATTGCTGATGAGCGACGCCGACGTCAAACTCGACGTCGGCCGTGACTCCACCCGCGGGCTCGGCGCCGGCGCCGACCCGGAAGTGGGCCGTCGCGCCGCCGAAGACGCCAAGGATGAGATCGAGGAGCTGCTGCGCGGCGCCGACATGGTGTTCGTCACCGCCGGGGAGGGCGGCGGCACCGGCACCGGCGGCGCCCCGGTGGTCGCGACCATCGCGCGCAAGCTCGGCGCACTGACCGTCGGTGTGGTCACCCGGCCGTTCTCCTTTGAGGGCAAGCGGCGCAGCAACCAGGCCGAGAACGGCATCACCGCGCTGCGGGAGAGCTGCGACACCCTGATCGTGATCCCCAATGACCGGCTGCTGCAGATGGGCGACGCCCAGGTCTCGCTGATGGACGCGTTCCGCAGCGCCGACGAGGTGTTGCTCAACGGTGTCCAGGGCATCACCGACCTGATCACCACGCCCGGCCTGATCAACGTCGACTTCGCCGACGTCAAGGGCATCATGAGCGGCGCCGGCACCGCGCTGATGGGCATCGGATCGGCCCGCGGTGACGGCCGGGCGCTCAAGGCCGCCGAGATCGCGATCAACTCGCCGCTGCTGGAAGCCTCGATGGAAGGCGCCCAGGGCGTGCTGATGTCGGTCGCCGGCGGCAGCGACCTGGGGCTGTTCGAGATCAACGAGGCGGCATCGCTGGTGCAGGACGCCGCGCACCCCGAGGCCAACATCATCTTCGGCACCGTGATCGACGACTCCCTCGGCGACGAGGTGCGGGTCACGGTGATCGCGGCCGGCTTCGACTCGGCGGGCTCCGGACGCAAGCCGGTGACCGGTACGCCCGGCGCGGCTCGGCACGCGATGGCGCCCGGACAGGCCGGCAAGGTCACCACGTCGCTGTTCGACCCGGTGGATGCGGTCAGTGTGCCGGCGCCCACCAACGGTGCGACGGTCAGTGTGGGCGGGCGCAATGGTGACGACGGCTGCGACGACGACGACGTCGACGTGCCGCCCTTCATGCGCCACTGACCTTCGGGCTTCGGCGCGGTGACGTTTCGCATCCGGCGGGTGACGACCACCCGCTCCGGTGGTGTGTCGAAGGCTCCGTTCGACAGCTTCAACCTCGGCGACCACGTCGGCGATGACCCGGCCGCGGTGGCGGCTAATCGCGCACGGCTGGCCAAGGCCACCGGCCTCGGTCCCGATCGGCTGGTGTGGATGAACCAGGTGCACGGTGATCATGTGGTGCTCGTCGACGGGCCGCGCGACACCCCGCTCGACGCCACCGATGCGCTGGTCACCACGGAGCCCCGGCTGGCGATGGTGGTGGTGACCGCCGACTGTGTTCCGGTGCTGATGGCCGACGCGCGGGCCGGGGTGGTCGCGGCAGTCCATGCCGGCCGGGTCGGCGCGCAGCATGGCGTGGTCGCTCGCACGCTGGAGTCCATGCTGGCGGCCGGGGCACACGCTGGCGACATTTCGGTTTTGCTGGGCCCAGCGGTCAGTGGACTGCACTACGAGGTGCCCGCTGAGATGGCCGACGAGGTCGAGGCGGCGCTGCCGGGCAGTCGCACCGTCACGTCGGCGGGCACTGTAGGGCTGGACCTGCGGGCCGGAATCGCGCGTCAACTAAGGGGATTGGGCGTGCAGGCCATCGACGCCGACCCGCGTTGTACGGCGGCGGACCCGAAATTGTTCAGTCACCGTCGCGACGGACTCACCGGCCGGCTGGCGTCCCTGGTCTGGCTGGAATGAGTCCGCGGTAGAGGTCGCTGGAAGGGTGGGTGAAACCGGTGGGAGCTGTCCGCGTGTCGGTGCCGCGTCAACGCGCTCGCTGCCGTTACCGTCACCGTTATTAGTCACTTCAGTCACACCTTCATCACAGTCATCAGCCTAGAAGGGTCCAAGGATGAGCACACTCCACAAGGTCAAGGCCTACTTCGGGATGGCTCCTATGGAGGACTACGACGACGACTACTACGACGACGGCGATGACCGCGCCGGGTCGCGTGACTACGCGCCCCGGGCGGAGCGATTCGGCGAGGATGTTTTCGACCGGGTAGGCGGCCGCTCGGAGGGCCGCTACGACGATCGCGACTACGACGACGTGCCCGGCGGCTACCGGGGCGGCTACGACGACGACGCCCGCGACCCCCGCTACCGCGCGCGTGAGTTCGACCGGCCCCGTGACTTCGAGCGCCGGTTCTCCTCGCTGCGCGGCTCGACCCGCGGCGCCCTGGCGATGGAGCCGCGCCGGATGGCCCAGATGTTCGACGAGAGCAGCCCGCTGTCGAAGATCACCACGCTGCGGCCCAAGGACTACAGCGAAGCCCGCACCATCGGCGAGCGGTTCCGCGACGGCACCCCGGTCATCATGGACCTGGTGTCGATGGACAACGCCGACGCCAAGCGGCTGGTCGACTTCGCGGCGGGGCTTGCCTTCGCCCTGCGCGGCTCTTTCGACAAGGTCGCGACCAAGGTGTTTCTGCTGTCTCCGGCCGATGTCGACGTCTCCCCGGAGGAGCGTCGCCGCATCGCCGAGACCGGCTTCTACGCCTATCGGTAGGCTGGAACGGCAGTCGAGCCGGTCAGCACTGCTGATGCGGGCACACCCTCGTCAGTAAGGTCGCATTCCGTTGGCGCTGTTCTTCACGATTCTTGGTATCGCGCTATTTGTCTTCTGGCTGTTGCTGATCGCCCGGATCGTCATCGAGTTCATCCGCTCGTTCAGCCGTGACTGGCACCCGACGGGTGCCACCGTGGTGATCCTGGAACTGATCATGAGCATCACCGATCCGCCGGTGAAACTGCTGCGACGGCTCATTCCGCAGCTGACCATCGGGGCGGTGCGGATCGACCTGTCGATCATGGTGCTGCTGCTGATCGCGTTCGTCGGCATGGAGCTGGCCCTGCAGCACGCCGCTTAGCGGCGTCAGCGGGACTCAGACCCGGGTCAGTCGCAACCGCCACGCCTCCGGTCCACGCTCCTCGTAGCCGACCGCCAGCCGGCCACCGCTGCGCTCAGCGAGCTGACGCAGCAGCGGGATCGGGTCGTGCGGGGCCACCAGCAGCAGCGATCCGCCCACCGGAACCGCGTCGAAGGCGCCGAACACCGTGGCATGTCTGATGGCGTGCGGAATCTCGCGCACATCGAGTTCGGGCATCTCGTCGTCTTCCTCGCCGCAGCCGCAACCGGTGTGGCCGTCGTGCCCGTGGGCGGCGGGCCCGGGCTGGGCCGTGGGAGCGGACCCGGATGCGACGTCATCGAGGCCGGGAAGTTGGGCGGCCAGTGCGGCCAGTGAGACGCCGCTGGCCTGGGCGAGTGCGGGCAGCAGCAGGTCGGCGATCTTGCCCAGCACTGCATCCAGCAGGACGCGCAGCGCCTCGACATGCGCGACCCGCTGAACCCGGTCGGTGCCGTGGGCGATTCGCGCCGCCAGCTGCTCGATCAGGTGGATGTCACCGAGCAGGCCTTCGACCAGCAGCCGCGAGCGCTCGACGCCGGCCAACGCCGGGAATATCAGGCCCACCGCGGCCTGTAACTGCGGTCGTACCGCTCGGTCGAGGGACACCTGCACGGCCCCGAGTGCCTCATCGAAGGTCGGCCCGGCGACCGCGGCGAACAACGCTGCGCCCAAGGCGGCCTGGCGGCCGAGGAGTTCGGCGTAGCGAGATCGGATGTCATCGACGGCTGCCGAGTCCGCTTCGCTGGTCGCCATGACCACGTCATTGGTTGTCATTCCCGAGTGTCCCTCCGGTCGGTTCCGCGCGGTTCGACCTCGTCAGGAATATTTACGGGTCGCGATTGTGAATAATACGGCGCCGGCGGCCGGACCGGTACCCCCGTCGGCCGAGCGCGGCCGTGGGGGGTGGGCGGCCGACACGGTTGGTGCGTAGCGAAATAGCTCACATTTCCCAGGTTGGGCGCCTAAGCACTTTGCTGCCGGCGGCCGGAAGGGTGGAGTCGCAGCCGATTGTCGGCGGTGCCCAGAGGCCCAGTTCCCGGCGGTTTGGCCTCACCGCCATGGCCTCCGGGCACCGCTCACCGGCCGGGATCGCCGATCGTCGGCGGAGCTTGCGTTTGCCAATGCGTGATTTCTGTGGCAGCAATTTGAAATTCACTCTTAATATCGTTCACATTGCCGAGCGCAGCGGCTGATGTGACAGGATGGACGGCAGTTACACACCGCGAGCGTTTTCCCGGTCGACTAACGTGCCCGATCGGCGCTACCAACTACCTGACTCGAGGGGGCAGACGATGCCACTAACACCGGCCGACGTACATAACGTCGCGTTCAGCAAACCGCCGATTGGGAAGCGCGGCTACAACGAGGACGAGGTCGACGCCTTCCTCGACTTGGTCGAGACCGAGCTGACGCGCCTTATCGAGGAGAACGCCGACCTGCGTCAGCGGGTGAGCGAGCTCGACCAGGACTTGGCCGCGGCCCGCGCCGGTGGCGCCGCCCAGCCGATTCCCTCGATCCCGGCCTACGAGCCCGCCCCGGAGCCGGTGGCGCCGCCGCAGCCGGTGGCCGCCGCGCCGGCCGCCGAAGTGCCTGCCGAGGAGCAGCACCTCAAGGCGGCCCGCGTGCTGAGCCTGGCCCAGGACACCGCCGACCGGTTGACCGGCACCGCCCGGGCCGAGTCGGAGAAGCTGATGGCCGACGCCCGCGCCAACGCCGACCAGATCCTCACCGAGGCACGCCAGACCGCGGAGACGACGGTCGCCGAAGCCCGCCAGCGCGCCGACGCCATGCTCTCCGACGCCCAGACCCGTTCGGAGACCCAGTTGCGCCAGGCCCAGGAGAAGGCCGACGCACTGCAGGCCGACGCCGAGCGCAAGCACTCCGAGATCATGGGCACGATCAACCAGCAGCGCACTGTGCTGGAAGGCCGCCTCGAACAACTGCGCACCTTCGAGCGCGAGTACCGCACCCGGCTCAAGACCTATCTGGAATCCCAGCTCGAGGAGCTGGGCCAGCGCGGTTCGGCAGCGCCCGTCGACAGCAGTGCCAGCGGCGACGGCGGCGGCTTCAACCACTTCAACCGCGGCACCAACTGACCGTCGGAGTCGAGTAGTTCGCCCGTCGGACTGGAGGTGAGTCGATGCTGGTCATCGCATTGGTATTGGCGGTAATCGGCCTGGCCGCATTGGTGTTCGCCGTCGTCACCAGCAATGCGCTGGTGGCGTGGGTCTGCATCGGCGCCAGCGTGCTGGGCGTACTGCTGCTGATCGTGGACGCCCTGCGGGAGCGGCGCGCGAACGCCCCGGCGGTCGAGGCCCCCTCGGATGCCGGGGACGCCGTTGAGGAGTCCGAGGTTCCCGCCGACGAGGTCTACGACGCGGCCGATTACGAGGCCGACGATGCCGGCGTCGAGAACTCCGAGGCCGCTGAGGTGGCCGACTTCGACGCTGAGGCCGCCGAGCCAACCGAAGTGGCCGCTGAGGAGCCCGCTACGCACCCGGCCGATTAGCCGCTGTTCGGCCGGTCGTCGGCGCGGCCAGCAGGTCGCGGACTTCGTCGTCGGTGGTCTGGTCAAAGTTGCGATAGACCTGTCCCACCGCGTCGAAGGCCTCGGGGCTGGTGACGCAGACGACGTCGTCGGCTTCCTGGGCGATCTTGCGACATGCGGAGCGTGCCGCCACCGGCACGGCGACGATGATCGACGCCGGTTCGGCCGCCTGGACCACCCGGACCGCCGCCAGCACGCTCGCACCGGTGGCGATACCGTCGTCGACCAAGATCACCACCCGGCCGCGCAGATCGGTCGCCGGGCGGTCGCCACGGTAGGCACGTTCGCGGCGGCGTAATTCGGTGGTCTCGCGCTCGATCACCGACTGCACCACGTCGCGGCCGATAGCCAGGCTGCGGACCACCTCGTCGTTCATCACCACCTGGCCGCCGGCCAGCGCGCCCATCGCCAACTCGGGCTGCTGCGGCACCCCGATCTTGCGGACCAGAAACACGTCCAGCGGCGCTCGCAGGGCAGCGGCGACCTCCCAGGCGACCGGGACCCCGCCGCGGGCCAATCCCAGCACCACCACGCCCTGGGCGCCCGCAGCGGCGGGCAGGGAGTCGGCCAGATAGCCCGTCACCAGCTCGGCCAGGACCCGGCCGGCGTCACGGCGGTCGGAAAAGGTGCGTGGCGCCGGCTGGCGAAGGTACGCGCCTCGACGAGTCATCTCCCCACCGAGCCTACGACGGTTGGGACTTCGGTGATTCAGCTCGGCCATTCCGCAGCCGGTCAAAGCGGAGCCTGATCCGGCCTGCGCGCCCCGAGACGGCAGGGCGGTTGCCCGCCTCTGAGCGACACGTCCGGTCAATCCCGGCTCACCACAGCAGTTGTCGCTCAAAGCCGGGCACCAGCCCACATGGTCGGAGCGGGCCGCCACCGAGGACCCGACTCCGCACAGAAAATGTGTCCGAGGGGGGACTTGTCCGTCTACGACACGGATCGTGGTCCTGCGATTGGGGCGCTGACCGCTTCGGTCAAGCATCGCTCCACGTTTTCGCTCAATCGCCACGCCGAGGAGCTCGCCCATCGGGCGGCCAGCCGTCGGTTCCGGACTCAAGCGGAATATTCAGGGATCGAAGCAGGATCGAAAAGAGCCGCCAATTGGCGATTGCTCCGACAAGTTCGACCAAAACCGCGTGATCGCTATTGAATGCCTTCTGGCACCCAGCCCAGTTTTCCTCGGAGATGACCCCGTCGCGCACCACATCATCGGTCGCTGCGAGGACCGCACGCTCGACTGGCCCGAGGCTTTCGGAATTCTGCCAGTCGCGCACCGCGAGGAGATCTTGCTCAGGCACGCCGAGCAGTGTGGCGATTCGCCAATGTTGAGTCCATTCGTATTCGGAGCCAGTGATCCAGCCGAGTCGCATGATGATCAGCTCGCGTAGCCGCGCGTCAAGGGAACCGCGGAAGAGTAACGCGTCCAGCAGCCCATACAGCGCAACCGCCACACGCGGCTGATGAAGTGCCACGCGGAATACCGACAGCTCTGCCAACTCTTCGGGCAACCCACATTCGGCAGCTCGCAGCTGGGCCTGCTCACGGTCTAGCATCGGTACGCGTTCCGCCATGGTCACGGGTGGCCCTCTCTGTTGAACCTCTGCACGCCGTTAGGGCGTGGGCAAAAAGACGTTGTGCAGCGCCCCACTTGATCGGGCACTTTCATCTGCAAGCGAAGTGAGCAGCTGCGCGAGCCCAGCGAATCCGGTTGATTCTCTGGTGATCCGGTCGAACGGCCAGCGGCCCATGGCTAGAATCTCGAGGGCTGCCCGGTAGGCGGGATACTCCACGCCGAGTGCGCCTACGACGTGTAATTCTTTATAGACCAACAAGTCTGGTTCAAACCGGGGCGCGCCGCCTCCTCCGCGGGTGCCGGCCACCACAACTGTGCCGCCGGGCCTGGCAAGGCCGACGGCATCGGCGAATGCGGAGGGTGCTTTCGCGGTGACGTCGACGACCACGTCGGCAAGCCGTCCGCCTGTCTCACGCTGGAGCGCGGTCGCTGCATCGTCCTTCGATACATCGATGGGCAGGTCGACACCGAATGATCTGGCTATCGCCAGTCGTTGTTCGTCGCGTGGGCCGACGCCGGTCATCGCGACGAACGCGGCTCCCGCCTCTTTGGCCGCCACGGCCGCACAGATTCCACGGATGCCGGGTCCCAGGATCGCTACGACGTCCCCCGCCTTGGTGTCGGGAAGACTCGCCCCCCATTGGATACCGGCCCCGAGAGGGTTGAACAACGTGGCGAGAACGGGGTCCATGTCTTCGGCAATCGGCAGTAGCATCGCGTCCCAGGGAAGCTCCACATGGGTGGCGTATCCGCCCCATAACCCCGCACCGATCTCCACGTCGACGAAGCCGAACATGGTGGCGATGCCGTTGACCGCACACCGCCGGTATTCGCCGCGGCGGCACTCGGGGCAGTCTCGGCAGGACCGGAACACCTCGACGGCCACGCGCTGGCCCGCCTGCACCCCCCAGCGTTCGCCGGCCGCGGCGCCGACCCGCTCGACGATGCCGACGATTTCATGCCCTGGAACGAATGAAAAGCCGGCAGGCAGGTGTCCGGTGAATTGTTCGTGATCCGTACCGCACAGACCACACGCTTCAACTCGCAGTATCGCACCCCGGTCACCGACGTCGGGAATGGTCATCCGGCGTCGCTCCAGATTCCGCGGTCCGGTCAGCACCATCGCCTCGGCGATCATGGAAGCTCAAACCCGCTGAACGATCCTCTTGTTCGGAGGCTGACCGTTCTGCCGACGTACATCTCACTCGCCATCGCCTCGGCGATCTGCGGATCGTCGCTGCGTGCGACAACTCTTCGCCCGTCAGACAGGTGCGCGATGATCGGAGTCCATCGAGGTTGCCCGTCTCGGTCGTAGACGACGGTGTATCCGTCCACTGTCGCGCAACCGGTCGACTCGTCGACGCCTGCGACACCCAACCTCAATGAATCGATCTGAGCTTGTTCGACCGCCGTGTCGAGCAGTCGCCACCCGGTTGGTGGCGGGGTGGCCGACCACAGACCGACCGAATGCTTCGTGGAATACCACCCGAGGCCGGTGACGAGTCCGACATCGGTTGGGTCGCGTCTACACCGTCGGACCATCTCAACGATCGAGTGGCTGACGTAATTGTTTCCGGGACCGCCGTGATAAGGCAGGCCGCCGGTTACTGTGAGGCCTCTGTCGTCGAGCGGGTCCACGTCGAGAGCCTCGGCGGCCATCTCAACTGCCGACGGGAAGCAGGAGTAGAGGTCGAACCACCGAATGTCGTCGGTGGTCAACCGGCCCGCATCGAGAGCCTTCCGTGCCGCTACCTCGATACCCGATGAGCGACTGAGGTCCGGCCGTTCCACGGGGAAGTACACGTCGTTGCAAGTCGCTGCTGACCAGGGAAAGACCCAACGATCGCGCGCGACGCCCAATTCGTCGGCCACCTCGGCCGCCATGAGAATGAAGGCGGCAGCCATGTCGACGGACATGATGCTGTTGAGCAGCTTGGGATAGGGCAAGCAGACCATGCGGTTTTCCGCGGTGACTTCGCTGAGTTCGGTGGCACTTCGTGCGCGCGGGAACCAGGCCTGCTCGGGATGGCGTGCCGCCTCGGCTGTCAACGGTGCCATCAGCGTTCCCAGCCACTCCCGCTGGGCAGCGAAGTCACGGCCGTGGCGCGCGGCGATCGCGGACTCGAAGATGGGATACACCTCGTGCGGCCAACTCAGACCCACCGACAGTTCGGCTTGACTCAACCCTGGGCGGGCGTCCCCCAGGGATTCGTCGCCGGAGCGGGGCGGGGGCGGCGAGTTGAGAAGTGCCCCGCCCTGGAATTTGCGCGCGGAATGCCCGCTCTCCGCACCGACGACCAGGACGACATCTGCTCGGGCCTTGGCTATTTCGCCACTCAACACCTCGACGAGATACTGCGGGGTGTTTCCGCCGACTGGACAGCTGATGCGGCGGGCGGGACCGATGCGCAACGCTTCGCCGATCCTGCTGGCGGGATTGTCCCGCGGGATGACCAGGATGCCGGGAGTCGCGACGGTGTCGATGCGCCGCTCGACCGCGCGACCTGCGTCTTTGACCGCACGGCGTGCGGCCTCCACCGCCAAGTTGATCGGGTCCACGAAGTCGTCCCCGCGATGGGTGACTTCGCCCACGCCGACGGCAACCGGGGTACGCGTTTCTACCGGCATCGGCACCCGCTCAGGGCCACGGGGCTGACTTGAGACATAACTGCGATGGTGTCATGTGCGTGGGCGAGTCACAATGGTGCGCGATCGCGGCATACTGGCTGTGTGTCGACGAAGTTGTTGCGATGGGGCGCCGCCGCGCCGACAGATCCTGGGTCCGCTCGCGACCGGTTGCTCGATGCTGCCGAGCGGTGCCTCGAGGGTGGGGGTGTGGTGGGCACGACCATGGAGGACATCGGCAGGACAGCGGGTGTGTCCAGGGCAACGGTGTATCGCTACTTCCCCAGTCGGGAGGCGGTGATGTCGGGCGTCATCATTCGCGCCGCCGAGCGTTATCTTGACCGCATCAGCCCGCGGATCGCGGCGCACGCCGACCTGGGATCCGCGCTCGTCGATTTCGTGGAATACACAGTTGACGCCGCGCGCCGCGAAGAGATCATCGGATTGTTGTTCGGCAGCGACGAGGAACTCGCCGGCGTGGGTCTCGCAGCGGGGACCTCGACGTCCCTCTTCGAAATCGTCACCGAATTTCTGCGTCCCATCTTCACCAGACACTGGAGTTGCGTGCAACCGGGCGTCTCCGTCGACGACGCCGCCGAGTGGGTTGTACGCACGATACTGAGCCTGCTGACTGTTCGAGGGCCGCGGGATCGCAGTCGTGACGGACTCCGGGCGTTTCTGTCGAGGTTCCTCCTTCCCGCGATCTTGGCGGGTGACCACCGTCGACCGGTGTGACAAGTATAGCGTAATGTCTCAACCGCAGCTGAGGTAGGAGGCCGGAAGTGTCTGTGCAATTCACCATGTTCAACGGACAGGTCGCTGAGCAACTGAAGAGTGCAGCAGAAACCACGGGCGGGTTGGCCGGTTACCTCGGCTTCCGGCACACGGAATTCACTGCGGGACGGCTCGTTGCGGAGATGGACGCACGCGACGACCTGAAGACGCCTTTCGGCAACTTGCA
This sequence comes from Mycobacterium sp. P7213, assembly GCF_900604305.1. Lineage (NCBI taxonomy): Bacteria > Bacillati > Actinomycetota > Actinomycetes > Mycobacteriales > Mycobacteriaceae > Mycobacterium > Mycobacterium sp. P7213. The sequence goes on along the minus strand of NZ_UWOA01000002.1, from coordinate 93,098 downwards.
TGGGGGCTGCTTATCGGCCATGGTCGACCACTGTCTCGGAGTGGTGTTTTATCCCGTGATTCCGATGGGATCCTGGGTCGCGACGACGGAGTTCAAACTGAATTTACTTCGTCCTGTCTCCAGTGGCACCTGTGTAGCCACGGCGGAGATCATCTCGCTGGGCAGAACTAGCGGTGTGGCGCGGATCGACATCTGCAACGGCGGCAGAGCCGTGTGTGCGGCCCAGGGCACCGTCACCGTCGTCGCACCGAAGACGAACTCCTGATGTCTGCACACAGAGCAGGTGATTCGTCGGCCCCTGTCGTCGAGCGCGTGCCCACGGCGGATGGACTGTCGCTAGCGGTCGACCTCTACCGGTGTGACGCGCCGCGGGCGGTCGTGTTGCTCCTTCACGGCGGTGGTCAGAGCCGACAGGCCTGGGATGTCACCGCCCAACGCCTGCACCAGCGGGGCTACACGGTTGCCGCGTACGACACCAGGGGACATGGGGACAGCGACTGGGATCCGGAGGGATGCTATGACATGGACCGACTCGGGTCCGACCTGCTGGCCGTGCGCTCATACGCCGATTCTGGCCGCCCAGTCGCCGCGATCGGGGCTTCGTTGGGTGGTTTGACCATTCTCGGCACACACTTGCTCGCCTCGCCGGAGCTATGGCGGGCCGTCGTGCTGGTTGACGTCACTCCGCGAATGGAGATGCAGGGCGCCCGACGAGTCGTGGCCTTCATGGCGGCACATCCCGAAGGCTTCGACAGCCTGGAGTCGGCCGCTGACGTGATCGCCGCGTACAACCCGCACCGTCCTCGCCCCGAGAACCTCGACGGCCTCCAAAAAGTTCTCCGGCTACGGACAGACGGTCGCTGGGTCTGGCGATGGGACCCTGCGTTTGTGACGTCGAATTTCCAGTTCCTCCAGGGTGATCCAGACGAAGGCGCTAGAGACTTCGAAATGATGAGCGCGTTCCTTCTCGATGGTGCGCGGCAGGTGTCCGCGCCGACGCTGCTGGTCCGCGGCCTGCTATCCGACATCGTCTCCGAAGAGACAGTGAAGGACTTCCTCACCTTGGTTCCCCACGCGCAAACCGTCGACGTTTCGGGCGCAGGCCACATGGTTGCTGGCGACAACAACGACGCGTTCTCGACGGCGGTCGTCGAATTCCTCGACAGGACCATATGAACCCTGCAGTCGGTTTACTGCCCTTTCAGGGCTGGCGCCTATCCTGCTTCTATGCCAACTGAACCAGTGCGGATGTCTTTCCGCCGGCATGTGCGCGAACAGGTTCTGAGGGCGACACGAGAACTCACCATTGAGAAGGGCTGGGATCAGGTCCGGATGAGCGAGGTTGCCGAATCGGTCGGCGTCTCCCGCCCGACGTTGTACAAAGAGTTCGGCGACAAAAAGGGGCTCGGTGACGCGCTTGTGGTGTCAGAGGGCCAGCGCTTTTTGGAGGGCATTCGTGCCGTGCTTGCCGAACATGTGGGCGATGTGCAGGGCGGCATCACCGCAGCGGTGCAGTTCACCCTCTGTGAAGCAGAAGACAGCCCGCTCCTCAAGGCAGTTCTGACGTCCAACCCCTCGGGGAATGATGACGGTGGCTCGTCGTCTACGGGGGTCCTTCCACTTCTGCCGACCTCGGCTTCCCTGCTTGCGCTCTGCTCGGGGGCTCTGACCACGTGGTTTAACGACCACTTCGCCGATCTCGACCCCGAAGACGTCGAGGACGTCGCAGATGTTCTGGTGCGACTGACAGTGAGTCATGTTGTACTCCCAGGCGCGGACATCGCCACCACTGGTGAGCGGATCTCCCGCGTAGCACTCCGGTACCTGGGAGTTGTCCACAGTTTGTGACCAGCAAGCTTTCGCGACCTATGCATCTGACCAGACGGCAGAGTCTGCGGAGCTTCGAGCGCATGGTTTTGCCGTCGCAGGATGTCAGATCGAGCCGGCGAGGAGGTCTGAGCGGTCAACCCGAAGTTGCTGGGTGATGGCCCGCTTACTGGACATGAAATCGCGAGGACGATTGACGCAGTCGGCGGCGATGAGTTCGCCCTCGCGGAAGTAGAAGCAGCTGAAGTCACGGTCGCGCGACGGGTCACCACTGAGCAACACTTCGTCGTATCCGGCGTTGAGACCGGCAATTTGGAGTTTGAGATCGTACTGGTCGGACCAGAACCACGGAAGGGCAGCGATCGCGCTGTGTTTTCCGCAGATTGTCGCCGCAGCGATCTTGGCCTGCTCGCCGGCGCTCGGAACGCACTCCAAGCGAATACGCGAGCCGTATCGAGCCATGATGTGGCTGGTGCAGTCGCCGGCGGCCACGATGTCGGGGTCGCAGGTGCGGGCCTGGTCGTCGATAACAATGCCGTTGTCGATGGATAGTCCTGCGTCTGCGGCGAGTTCGGTGTTCGGCACCACACCGACGCCGACGATCACCAAGTCGGCGGGGATCGATTCGCCGCCAGCCAGCACGACCTCCTGCACCCCACGGTTACCGGAAAAAGCTTCGACGAGAGCGTGTGTTCGGATCTCCACTCCCTCGCCGCGGTGGATTCGCGTGTAAAACGCGGAAACCTCCGGCGCGGTGACCCTTTCGAGTACACGCTCGGTTGCTTCGAGGACAGTGACGTTCAAGCCGAGCGAACACAGCGAGGCCGCCGTTTCCAATCCGATGTAACCGCCGCCCACGATCACAACCCTCCGACCCGGTGTAGCGGCGGCACGGATCAACTCGACGTCTGCAGCGGTACGCAGGTAGCGAATTCCGGGAAGATCCAACCCTGGTGTGGGGAGTTGTCTGGGCCTTGCGCCGGTGCACAACGCGAGCTTGGTGTAGGCCAGCGTGTCGCCGGTGCTCAGAGACACACGCTTGGCACTCCGGTGGATCGCCTCCACGGTCGCATTCAAGAGTCGAATGTTCTGCTTTTCGTAGAAATCAGCGCCGCGAATCCTAAGGTCGTCGAGGCCGTTCTTGCCGGCCAGGTATCCCTTCGACAACGGAGGCCGGTGGTAGGGCAGTCCCCCCTCGTCGCCGATGAGCACGACCTCCCCAGCCCACCCCTCCCTCCGAAGATTGGCTGCCAACTGCGCGCCGGCGTGGCTCGCGCCGACGATCACCGCTCGTTCGGGAGTCATGCACCGGGCCTGGGAGTGAGGCGAACCATCAGCTTGCTGATACCCCTGACGAAATTCGATTGCACATACTCGGGTTCGCCGACCACCTCGATGTTCTCAAAGCGAGGGAGCAATTCCTCCCACAGGATTCGAAGCTGCAACTCAGCAAGTCGGTTTCCCATGCACCTGTGCACGCCGAACCCGAACGAGATGTGATTGCGGGCGTTGCTCCTATCGATGATCAACTCATCGGCCCGCTCGAAGACACGCTCATCGCGGTTACCGGAGGCGTACCACATCACGACCTTGTCGCCCTTGCGGATGAATTGCCCGTTCAACATGATGTCTTTTTTCGCGACTCGGCGCATGTACGCCAACGGGGTCTGCCAGCGAATGATCTCGGATACCATGTTGGGAATCAGGTCAGGGTTCGCCTTCAACTTCTCGAACTGATCGGGGAACTGGTTCAAGGCGAGAACCCCTCCGCTCATCGAGTTGCGAGTCGTGTCGTTTCCCCCGACGATCAGCAATACCAAATTGCCAAGGAATTCCATCGGGCGGTTGATGAGATCCTTAGTGTCCTCGTTGGCCTGCAGCATCGTGATCAGATCGAAGCCCGGTCGCTCCCCGTTGGCGGTACGGGCCGCCTTGTCATGCCAGAGAGCGCTGAGCCCCTTCGCCATGTCGACCATGCCACGAAACACTCTGTCGTTGTCGGAGGGACCACCATTGGCTTGCTCCATGGAGGTGGCGAGGTCCGACCATTCCACGAGCTTGTGCCGCTGCTCGTACGGGAAGTCCAGCAGGGTCGCGAGCATGCGCGCTGTCAGTTCGATGGAGACGTGGTGCACCCAATTGAACGGCTGATCCACCGGTAGATCGTCCAGCACTTCCTGGACACGCGAGCGGATCAGCCCCTCCATCTCGCGCAGGTTCTTCGGCGCGACAACCCCTTGGACGGAAGCGCGCTGCAAGTCGTGTTGTGGCGGATCCATCGCGATGAACATGGCGATGTCCATAAAGCGAGGCGGTCTCCCGATGATGATGAACGGCTCTGCGGAGAAAGCCTCGTGGTTCTTGTCGACGGCGATGATGTCCGCGTGGCGGGTCACCGACCAGAACGGGCCGAACGGACTGTGAGCCTGGTAATGCACCGGCGCCTCGTTGCGCACGCGTTCGAAGTAGGACTTCCAGCGGCCTTGGCGGTAGAGGAACGGGTTGCTGAGATCGATGTCGGCGATATCGACGTCCTCGACCGGAGGAATGGGCGTCTCGGTGAAGATCTTCTTACCATTGGTTCCGGTTACCCACCGGCGTGTCTTGTCGTACACGTGCGCGCCGCGGATTTGCAGCTCCAGAGGCACGGCAGACTGGGCTTTGGCGGCCACTGCCGCGGGAATACTCATTATTGTTTTCTCCAATTCGACGACGTTGTTTCAGAGCTGGAACTCAGGTAGCTCGACCGTCAAGCCATCCCATGCCTCGGAGGCGGCCATCTGGCAGGACAGCCTCGACGTCCGCTGACGCTCGGGATTCATCGCGAGCATTTCCTCTTCGTTGGCGCCGCAGAGTCCCACCGTGTCCGACCACTCGGGAGCGACGATCACGTGGCACGTTCCGCATGCGGCTTCCCCTCCGCAATCGCCGTCGATGCCGGGCACCGCGTTATTTACCGCGATCTGCATCAAGGACTGCCCTTCGGTCAAGGGGGCTTCGTACTTCTCGCCGTCGTGAGAGACGAAGGTGACGACTGCCATGGTTAACTCTCCTCAATTTGGAACTTCGCTTCACTAGTGTTGTCGCGTGTGACCAGCGTCGCTAGGCTCGCAGGAGTCAAAGAGTTGTGTTATTAGCTCACGCGCAGGGAGGCACGTGAAACTCGACGACTCAGGTATGCCAGCGTTGGCTTTCCTGCAAATGCTGGACAGTGAGGCGCTGGGGCATGACGCCAGCACTGCGCTCCGCAGCATCATGGTTCGCGAGCACGTCACCGAGTCGATGTTGGTGGGCCGCGACGCGCAGGTCCCCTTACGGTGGTTCAGGGAGATATATTCCGATTTCGATTGTGACCAGGGAACCCGTCTGGGTTTCGCGTTCGCTGAACACGCCAAACTGACGTCCTTTGGGGCACTCAGTGTTCCCTTGGTCAGCGCGGGCTCGGTAGCCGAGGTTGTCGAGTTGCTTGCTTATCTGCCGGTGATCACCACCGCCCTCAGCCCGTCGTTCCATTCGACGGAACGCGGCCTCACGATCGGGCTCACCGGTCGCACCGGTGACGCGGGCCTGAACTGCCTGGCCGTCACCTACGGTGGGCTGGCGCTGCTGCGTCTGCTCGACATGCTCGCGGGTGCCGTACCCAATATTGAACTGCATCTGAGTCATTCAGCGCCGGAGTCGTGGGGTGTTCATGACGAAGTGTTGGCGGGTCGGATCTTCTTCGACGCCCCTAGCTCGTTCGTCCACGTTCCCGCGGCTACGCTCGAGGAGGTTTGTCGATTCTCCGATCCTGTTGCGTATCGGATTGCCGTCACCGATTTGCAGCGAACTCTCGATCAACGACGTGACACGTCGTTCTCCGAAAAAGTGACAGACCTGCTGGAGAAAGATCCCGGAGAAACGAACATTAGCCGGACAGCGGGCGAGCTCTCGATATCCCCGAGCACGTTGAAGCGACGCCTCAGCGAAGAGGGGACCACCTTTCGCGAATTACGTCAGTCGTTCTTGCAGGAGCGAGCGATTCTGCGACTTCTCGACAGCTCGGTGTCTATAAGCGAGATCGCGGCAGAACTCGGGTACACAGACCTCACGAACTTCACACATGCCTTCAAACGGTGGACCGGCCGTTCACCGCGCCACTTCAGAAAAACGCGCGACTGAGCGCGCATCGATCCACTCCGGCGCGCCGGGCGCCCGCCGGAACCAGCGGGCTTCACGATCCGGCCGCATCTGCCACCTGGACAGCGTCGAGAAACGACAATTGCGGCGCGGGATTCGGTCATCCCGGCGCCCTCTTGGGAAGAGGCGCAACGGAATTCCAGATTATTCATCCCGCGCCAGCGGCGAGTGCGGCCGGGGGGTGACCCGGGCCGCTGGGCACGCTATGCTAACCGTCGTTCACATCGGGACCGGCGCTGAACGCGCGGTCGAGAGGAGCGTGGATGCCACACGACCAGCCGGCCATCATCGGTGCCGCCGAACTCACTCCCGGAAAAAACGTTCCGTACACCTCCACTGAATTGCATGTGCGCGCCGCGGTCGCGGCTCTCGCCGACGCAGGGGTGGCCCCAGACGAGGTCGACGGTCTCGTGTGTGCCGGGCCGATGACGAACGAGGGCTCGGTCTTCCTGTCCGAGGACCTCATGGACTACCTCGGGCTGCACAACCTGAAACTTCAGATGACCTGTCAGCTTGGCGGCGGGACCCATCTGGCCATGACGCGCATGGCGAGTAACGTCATCGCCCGAGGCGAGGCCGATACGGTGCTGGTGGTGTCGGCGGGCAAGTTTCCACCGATCCGCGATGGCGGGCGCGAACTGATGGCGCTGGTATGCGACCATGCGTTCGAGATGCCCTACGGACCGTCCGTGCCGGCGCTGTACGGCTTGATCGCGCAGGCCTGGATGCACGAGACAGGACAGGGCAAGGCGGACATCGCCGAGGTCACCGCGTCGCAGGACCGGTGGGCCGCGCTGAATCCCGCGGCGATCGCGCACCGCTCACAACGCCTGAGTGTGGAGGACGTGCTGGCGTCCCGCCCGATCGCCGGGCCGTTCCACTTCTACCACTGCTCGATTCCCTGCGAGGGCGGTGGCGCGCTCGTGCTGGGCTCTTCCCGCCGGGCTCGCGCGGGCAAGCACCGACCGGTCCACCTGCTCGGCTTCGGAGAGGGTCACACCCACGGCTTCCTGACCTCGCTGGCCCGGCCGGGTCGTACCGGAGCCGCCCGTTCGGGTCCGATGGCCTTCGAGCGCTCCGGACGGGCGCCGGCCGACATCGACATCGCCTTGCTCTACGACGCCTTCGCCTCCAACCCCGCGATGATCCTTGAGGAGGCGGGTTTCGTGAAGCCCGGCGGGGCAGGCGATTTCTACCGTGACGGCCGCGCCGATCCGGGCGGCGACCTTCCGGTGAACACCGACGGCGGCCTGATCCGGTTCGGGCACACCGGGACCTCCTCTGGCATTTCGCAGATCCTTGAGGGTTACTGGCAGCTGTCCGGTCGCGCCGAGGGCCGTCAGGTCTTAGGGGCGGACACCGCGTTCGTGCACAGCTACGGCTCGATGCTGTGCAGTCACGTCAGCATGGTGATGGAGGGAGCGTCATGACCGCAGCTTCGAGTTCCCTCGACGGTCTGCACGATCCTGAGGCGCTGCCGCCGCTGACCGATGTCAACGGTCCCTACTTCGCAGCAGCGGCCCGCGGCGTACTCGTCTTCCAGCGGTGCGCGAACGGCCACCCGTTCCTCTACCCGCGGCTGGTGTGTCCCGTCTGCCATGACGGTGAGTTGGCCTGGGAGACCGCGGCGGGTACTGGTGAGATCGTCAGTTTCGCGCAGGTGTACCGCGCCCCGTGGGACTCGTTCCCGCGCAGCGCGCCGTACGTCGTCGTGCTCGTTCGTCTGGACGAGGGGCCGCAGTTGTTGGCCAGTCTCGAGGGCGTAGCCCCCGATGACGTCGTCATCGGCGCGCGAGTGCGCGCAGTGTTCGAGCGGGTGAACGAGGACCTTGGGCTGGTCCGATTCGGGCCGGCGGCGTCGTGAGCACGTACGGCGTCTCGGTGCTCGGCCGGGACTTGGCCACCCTTGTCGATACGGCCGAGGCTGCCGACCTCGCCGGCTTCGACGCCGCCTGGGCCTCGGAGTTCTACTCACGCTCCGGCTCGATCTCGATGGCCGCGATGGCCGCGCGCACAAAGCGCTGCCGCATCGGGTCGTCGATCCTGTATGGCGTCGGGCGCAGCCCGCTCGTGCTCGCCACAGAGGCGCTTGACCTCGACGAGCTTTCCGGCGGGCGCGTCGTGCTCGGGCTCGGCAACGGCACACGCCGCATGATGAGCGACTGGCACGGCGTGGAGGACACCTCCGCTCCCGCTCTGCGCATGGAGGAGCTGGTCCCGCTCGTGCGTCGGATCTGGAACCTGCACGAGGGCCCCGTGCACCACGAGGGGCGCTTCTACCGGATGAATCTCGTCCCGACCGGCGACGTCGCGCCGCCGAAGCGAGCGATCCCGATCATCACCGCGGGCGTGCGTCCGCGGATGTGCGAGGTGGCCGGGCGCGTGGCCGACGGGTTGGCTGGTCATCCGCTTTTCACCACGGCTTACGTCGAGGAGGTCGCCCGCCCAGCCGTCGTGCGCGGTGCGGAGCGAGCCGGACGCGATCCCGCCGACGTTGAGATCGTCTCGATGGTCATCTGCGCGGTGCACGACGACCCGCAGATCGCGCGTCGTGAGGCCGCGCAGCAGATCGCGTTCTACTCCTCGGTGAAGACCTACGAGCACGTTCTCGATGTGAGCGGCTTCGCCAGGCAGGGGGCGGCGATTCGCGAGGCGTTCGCACGGCGCGACCTGCCGGCCATGTTCGCAGCCGTCACCGACGACATGATCGACGCGATGGCCGTGGCCGGTACCGCCGCCGAGGTCCGCGACGGGCTGCGCCGCTACGAGGGCGTGCTGGATCACATCATTCTCTACTCGCCCTCGATAGGGGTCGCACCCGAACGCATCGCCGAGAACCTCGGCGACCTCATCCGCGATTGTGCGCCGGCTCTCGCCAGCGGGAAAGGTGACCAGAGTGGCTGACGCCTCGCTTATCGGGACGCAACTCGGGAGCACCAAATTTCCCGTCGACCGGTCCAAAGTGCGCGAGTTCGCGATTTCCCTCGACGACCACGACCCGATCTACCAGGACGCCGCAGCCGCCCGGGCCGCCGGCTTCAGCGCGATCCCCGCTCCGCCGACCTTCGTCGTCTCCTCGGCTCACTGGCGCGCAGACGACGACATGTTCGGCGGCCTCGGCCTCGACCTGCGCCGCGTACTGCATGGCGAGTGCGGCTGGGAGTATTTCGCGCCGGTGTTCGTCGGTGACGAGCTCACCGAGACGCGCCGGGTGTCGAACGTGACCAGCCGTGAGGGCAAGCGCGGCGGCACCATGACAATGGTCACGATCGAGACCGACTTCACCAATCAGCGCGACGAGCTCGTCGTGCGCCAGACCGACGTCTTGATCGAAACCGGAGGCTCCACCCAATGACGACATCCTCCGCACCGGTGGCGTTGGCCGCTGGCGACGAGATGCCGACCTCACAGTTCGGCCCGCTGACGCGCTCGCACATCGTCCGCTACGCCGGCGCCGGCGGCGACTTCAACCCGATCCACCACGACGAAGAGTTCGCCCGCGCGGCCGGCATGCCCGGTGTGTTCGGCATGGGACTCCTGCACGGCGGCTTGCTCGCCCAGCGGCTGACCGCCTGGGTAGGCCTGGCCTACATCCGCTCGTTCCGCATCCGTTTCACCGGTCAGGTATGGCCTGGTGACCTGCTCAGCTTCGCCGGCACGGTCACCGGCGTGCGCGAGGCCGGAGGGCAGCAGGTGGCCGACCTCGAACTTGTGGTCACGCGCCAGACCGGCGAACCCGCGATAAAGGGGAGCGCCGTCGTGCAGGTGGCCCGGTGAGCGCGCCAACGAGCGACGTCACCGGCCTGGGCATGACGTTCGGGACCTTCGACGAAGGCCAAGCGTGGGTCGGTCATCGCTCCGAACCGCGGCGTGCGTGGTTCCCGATCGACCGCTCGATGGTGTTGTACTACTGCTCGCTCGTCGAGGACGCGAACCCCCGCTACTGGGAGGGTGAGGACTGCCCGCCCGGACTGCTGATGACCCTCGGCTTCGCGCCGCAGTGGGTGCCCGAGTACCTAGCGCGTGCCGACATGATGTTCGCGCTCAGCGTCCCGTTGCCCGGCCACCACATCATCAACGCCTCAACGACGACCGAGTTCGAACGCCGGCCCCGGGTAGGCGATCACGTGTCGATCGTGGAGGAGATCGCCTCGATCTCCGAGCCGAAGACGACGCGGGTGGGCACCGGCGTGTTCATCACCACGGTGAGCACCTTCTCCGACCAGCACGGTGAGGTCATCGGCCGCAACACCAACGTGCTCTTCCGATACGACACCGCCGATAGTGAAGGCGCATCATGAACGAATCCACCGAGCACAGCATGGTCCGCTTCCCCGTGCGGTTCGAGGACATCGCCGTCGGCGACACCATGACGCCCCTCTCGATCGAGATCAGCTACAAGCGCATCTGCATGAACGCGGCTTCGACATGGGACTGGTTCCCCGGTCACCACGACCCCGACTATGCGCGCAGCCAGGGCCAGCGCACGATCTACCTGTCAACCCTCTTCTTCCATGGCTTCATCGACCGCGGCCTCAACGAATGGGCCGGACCCGACGCGCTCATCCGACGCCGCAAAATCTCAATGATCCGGTCGATCTACCCGGGCCAGACCGCGACCCTGAGCGGCAATGTCGTGGCCAAACGCGACGATGGCGGACGGCGCCTCGTCGACCTTGAACTGCTCGTCTCGAGCGAGGACGGTCCCTGCGTACCGAGTGAAGCCACCGTTGAGCTGGCCGACCCGTTCGTCGAGGTGCCCGGGTGAACTGCCACTCACATGCGAGGCGACGGTGAGGGACGGAGGCTCGGTGGCCGAGCAACCGATTCGCTACGAGGTCGTCGACAGCGTCGCGTGGCTCACGATCAACCGGCCCGAGGCGCGCAACGCGCTCAACAACGCTGTGCGCACGGGACTTTTCGACGCGGTACGCCGCTTCAACGACGACGACGCGGCGAAGGTGCTCGTCCTCACCGGCGCGGGCGATAAGGCGTTCTGCGCCGGCGGGGACTTGAAGGAGATGGCGCAGAACGCGCTCAAGGTGCCCCCGAAGGACTTCGCTCCGCAGTTCGGCCGCAACATCGACGTCGCGAAGCCGACGATCGCGGCCGTCAACGGTGTCGCGTTCGCCGGGGGCTTCCTGCTCGCGCAGCAGTGCGACCTGGTCGTGGCTGCCGAACACGCGACCTTCGCCGTCAGCGAGGTCAAGGTCGGCCGCGGTTCGCCGTGGGCAACACCGCTGTCGTGGCTGGTGCCCCCACGCGTTGCCATGCAGATCCTGCTTACCGGCGACCCGATCACCGCCGAGCGCGCCCACCAGGTCGGCTTGGTCAACGAGGTGGTGCCGGCCGATCAGTTGCGCGAGCGTACCCAGCGGTTGGCGCTCAGCATCGCCGCGAACGCTCCGCTATCGGTGCTCGCGTCCAAGCGCACCGTGCACCTCTCGGCACAGCACCACCTCGCCGCCGCGTACGACCTGGCCGACGAGATCTGGGAGCCGGTCTATCTGAGCGACGACGCGCAGGAAGGCCCGAGGGCGTTCCGCGAGAAGCGCGCGCCGCAGTGGAAGGGATGTTGACGTGGCGGTGAGCATGCAGCCGGTCATCGCCGACATCGAAGCGGAGACGGCAGCCCTACGCGGATTGGTCGCGCCGCTGCCCGAAGGTCCGCGCGGCTGGGGCGCGCCGACTCCGGCCGTGGGCTGGACGATCCGCGACCAGATCAGCCATCTGGCGTTCTTCGACGACGTGGCGGTGCGCTCGGCCACCGACCCCGACGGGTTCAGCAGCGACTACCTGCCGATGGCCGACGGAAGCATCTCACCCGACGTCATCGCCGAGCGCTACCGTCAGATGCCGGCTGCCGACCTGCTCGCGTGGTTCGACACGTCGCGTGCAGCCCTCGTTGCGGCGTTCGCGGACATTGACCCGGCGACCCGCCTGCCGTGGTTCGGGCCGCCGATGAGCGCGGTCTCGTCGCTGACAGCGCGACTCATGGAGACCTGGGCGCACGGCCAGGACGTCGTCGACGCGCTCGGCGCGACCCGCGCGGCCACGGCACGGCTGCGTCACGTAGCCCACATCGGGGTGGGTGCGCGCGCGTTCAGCTACCTGGCCAACGGTCTGGACCTGCCCGCGGACCCGGTACGCGTTGAGCTGACCGCTCCGGACGGCAGCGTCTGGACGTGGGGGCCAGCCGACGCCACCAACCACGTGAGCGGGCCGGCGCTCGACTTTTGCCTGTTGGTCACCCAACGCCGCCACCGCGACGACACCGCTTTGGTCGCCGACGGCCCGCTGGCCGACCAGTGGCTCGCGATCGCCCAGGCCTTCGCGGGGCCCCCTGGCGGCGGACGCGTGGCGGGCCAGTTCGCAGGGGGTCAGCGGTGAGCGTCCCGGTCCGCATCGGCAACTGTTCCGGCTTTTACGGCGACCGCATCGCCGCAGCCCGCGAGATGGTCGAGGGCGGACCGATCGACGTCCTGTGCGGTGACTATCTGGCCGAGCTGACCATGCTCATCCTGGCCAAGGCCCAGGCTAAAGACCCGTCCGGCGGGTACGCGCGGACTTTCCTCACCCAAATGGAACAGGTGCTGGGCACCTGTCTCGATCGTGGCATCAAGGTCGTCGCGAACGCGGGCGGGCTGAATCCCGCCGGCTTGGCCGCCGCGTTGCGCGAGCTGTCCGCACGTCTCGGCCTCACCGCGCGCGTCGCGCACGTCGAGGGCGACGACCTACGTGGCGACCTCCACGCAATCACGCCGCCCGTCGGCGACATCAAACCGGTATCGGCCAACGCCTACCTCGGCGCCTGGGGCATCACCGAGGCGCTGCGCTCGGGCGCCGACGTCGTCGTGACCGGCCGGGTCACCGACGCATCCCTGGTCGTCGGTCCAGCCGCCTGGTGGCACGCCTGGGCACCCGCCGACTGGGATCGGCTCGCGGGCGCGGTCGTCGCCGGGCACGTGATCGAGTGCGGCCCTCAGGCGACGGGCGGCAACTACGCGTTCCTCGACGAGATCACCGACCGCCGCTACCCGGGGTTTCCGATCGCCGAGGTCGCCGAGGACGGCTCTTCGGTGATCACGAAGCATCCCGGCACCGGGGGACTGGTCTCAGTCGGCACGGTCACCGCCCAGCTGCTCTACGAGATCGCTGAACCTGCCTACCTCGGCCCCGACGTCGTCGCCCACTTCGACACCATCCGGCTGGCTCAACAGGGTGAGCACCGCGTCGCGATCAGCGGTACGAAAGGCAGTCCGCCGCCGGACACGTTGAAGGTGGCGCTGAATGAGGTGGGCGGCTTCCGTAACACGATGACCATGGTGCTCACCGGCCTCGACATCGAGGCCAAGGCGGCTTTCGCCGAACAGCAGCTCTTCGACGTTCTCGGCGGACGCGACGCCTTCGACGAAGTCGACGTGAGGCTGTTGCGTTTCGACGTCTCCGACGCACCGACGAACGAGCAAGCCTGCGCGCACCTGCGTGTGACGGTGAAGGACGCCGACCCGCGCAAGGTGGGCCGAGCCTTCTCCGGGGGGGGGGGGGCATGGAGATCGCCCTGGCTGGTTTCGCCGGCTTCCACGCCACCACGCCACCGTCCTCGGAGACCGCCTTCGGCGTCTACCGACCGGCCTACGTAGCGCGCTCGGCTCTCACGCACGTACTCGTCGACGCCGACGGCACACGGCGCGAGATCCCCGACCCGCCGACCGGTGCCGTCCCGCCGGCTGGGATCGCCCCGCCCGCGAAGCTGCCGGTGCCGTCCGGGCCGACACGTCGCGCGCCGCTCGGGTCGGTACTCGGCGCGCGGTCCGGAGACAAGGGCGGCAACGCTAACCTCGGCCTGTGGGCACGGGATGACCCTGGGTACGCGTGGGCGCGCGACTACCTCAGCGTCGAGCGGCTGCGCACACTGCTCGGGCCGGAGACGGCGCACCTGCGCATCGAACGCTTCGAACTGCCGAACCTGCGCGCCCTCAACGTGGTGGTGCACGGCTTGCTCGGTGACGGGGTGGCCTCCTCGACCCGGCTGGACGCGCAGGCCAAGGGGCTCGGGGAATACGCCCGGTCCCGCATGGTGGATATTCCCCAGTCGCTGCTCGACACACACTGAATCCGGTGCGGGGCGCCGTCTACCTTGCTGTGTAACCCGAATCGACTACGTCAGCGGATAGGTCGTGCAATGCTGGGGCGGCTTCAACTCCTGAAGGGACTCGACTCAGCCGACCGCCACGCGAATCCGGTCACGGCGCGCCGCTGAACAGTGCCGCAACGGCCGCGGCGGCCAGCATCGCCTCAATCGTCGCGTCGTCCAGCGACGCCGGCATGTGCGCGGACGCGTTGAGCAATGACAGCACGGCGGCGACCAGGCCCTGTGCGCGCTCACGGTCCAGATCGCCCCGTGCTCGTACGAGCGCGTCGACCCAGAAAGACTCGTAGCTGTGCTGTCGGCGTCGCAGGGCACGGGTCGCCAGCGGCGACAGCGAGCGGTGCTCGCGGGCGTAGACGGCCAACAGGCCGCGTCGTCGCGCGCCGAAGGCCGCATGTAGGTCGACAAGGGCGTGCAGGACCTCCGTCGGTGTGCCGGCGGTGGTGGCACGCCGGGCGCCGGCCAGCAGCTCAGTCATCGCGGCGTCGCATAACTCGCGCAGGATCGCGTCCTTGTTCTGAAAGTGCCGGTAGACGGCCGGCCCGCTCACCCCTGCTGCGGCACCGATGTCGTCGATGCCCACGGCGTGAAAGCCTTGCCGCGCGAACAGGTCGGCGGCGGCCTCGAGGAGCAGTTTGCGGCGCAAACCGGCCACTTTCTGTCCTCCTGTCAATTTGTGGTTGACGTTGTTCGCCGTCCGACCCGCTGGGCTGGGATCCTACCGACGCTGGCGTTGCCTGCGTCGGCGCCCGCGCACCACATCGAGGGAGGTGAACGAAACCGCTAGCCCCCCCGATGCTGTCGCATCCTCTTCTCAGTTCATGATTTAGGGGCTCTGCTTCGAACCCGCGATTGCAGCGGCACGACTCAGCGCAAAACGACTCCGCCCTCGATGCCCGTGAACTGCGCGCGCAGCTCGGTCTTGAGCAGCTTGCCAGTGGCGTTGCGCGGCAGTTCGGCGACGAAGTGCACGTCCCGCGGACACTTGAAGTGCGCCAGCCGCTCCCGGCACCACGCCACGATCTCCTCGGCGCTCGGTGCCTGTGTTGCCGGGTCGGCGACGACGATCGCGACGACGCGTTCGCCCCACTTTGAGTCCTTGCCGCCGATCACGGCGGCGTCGAGTACCGCCGGGTGGCGGAAGAGAACTTGCTCGACCTCGATCGGGTAGACGTTCTCGCCGCCGGAGATGATCATGTCCTTCTTGCGGTCGACGAGGGTGATGAAGCCCTCGGCGTCCATGCGCCCGAGGTCGCCCGTGTGGAACCAGCCCCCGCGTAACGCCTCGGCGCTCGCCTCGGCCTTCAGCCAGTAGCCGGTGAACACATTCGGGCCGCGCACGATCAGTTCGCCCACGGTGTCGGTCGCGACGTCGCGGTCGTCGTCGTCGACGATGCGGGCGTCGACATGCATTGCGACGCGGCCGATCGACCCGGCCCGCGTGCTGATGTTCTCGGCGTCGAGGACGGTCACCAGGGGAGCGGTCTCGGTCATGCCGAAGCCCTCGGTGAAGGGCACGCCTCGCTCGCGCATGAAGTCGATGACCGTGAGGGGGACGGGCGACCCGCCGCCCATGGCGAAACGCAGCGCAGACAGGTTGAAGGAGTCGAAGTCGGACACCTGTGTGAGAGCGGTCCACATGGCCGGCACCATGAACTGAACCGTGACGTGGTGGTCGGCCATCGCCTGCAGCGTAGCTCGCGGCTCGAAGGACGGCATGATGACGCTGGTGCCGCCCACGTAGAGCAGCGGCAGGGTGTGTACTCCCAGCCCGCCGATGTGGAACATCGGCGCCACCGCGACGGTGACGTCCTCGCCCCGCAGGCCGATGTCGGTGCCGAGGACGTTGATCGCGTTCCATAGCAGGTTGTCGTGGGTGAGGATCGCGCCCTTGGGTCGTCCCGTCGTCCCCGACGTGTACATGATGAACGCGGGGTCGCGGCCGTCGACGTCACCGTTGAGCGGTTCGGGCGCGGCGCCCGAGACGACGTCTTCGTAGCCGAGCTCGCCCGGCGCCGGCACCCCACCGGCGCGCACGACATGGCGCACGCGGACTCCGGACTCGGTGACGGCGCTCCTGGCCTGCGCGGCCAACGGCTCATAAAAGACCAGAACATCGGCGCCTGAGTCGGCCAGGATGTAGCCGATCTCGGGTCCGGCAAGGCGCACGTTGAGCGGAACTGCAAGTGCGCCGATTTTGGCGCAGCCCAGCAGCACCTCGATGAACTCGGTCGAATTGACCAGCAGCATCGCGACCCGATCGCCCCTGCGCACGCCGAGGGCGATGAGTGCGGCGGCGACCTGGTTGGTGCGCCGATCGAGGTCGGCGTAGGTGATGTGCGCGCCGTTGCTGATCAACGCGGTGCGCCCGCCGTTGAGGAAGGCGCGCCGGGTCACCCACTGACCGATGCCGAGTTGCATGCGATTCCCTTTCATTCCGCGGCGACTCAGTAGGACGCGGGCAGTTTCAGGCTGTGCTGCGCCACGAAGTTGAGGATCATTTCGCGGCTGATCGGCGCGGTGCGCATGAGCCGGGCCGGACCCCACAACGTGGCGAGGCCGTACTCGGTGGCCATGCCGTTGCCGCCGTGGGTCTGAATCGCCTGGTCGAGCGCCAGGATGCCCGCCTCGGCTGCGGCGTATTTCGCCATGTTCGACGCCTCACCCGACCCCGGATCGCCGGCGTCGTGCAGGGAGGCGGCACGCTGAGTCATCAACCGGGCCAGCTCAACCTGGATCTTGGCGTGGGCGAGCGGGTGCGATACGCCCTGGTGCGAGCCGATCGGCGCTCCCCACACGTGGCGCTTGCGGGCGTAATCGGCGGCTTTATCCAGCGCGTAGCGACCGATGCCGTTGCCGAGCGCCGCCCCCATGATTCGCTCCGGGTTCAGGCCCATGAAGACCTGGCGCAGGCCCTCGTTCTCCGTGCCGATAAGGTTGGCGGCCGGCACGCGGACGTCATCGAAGAATAGAGTGAACTGCTTCTCTGGAGTGACCGCCTGCACCGGGATGAGTGACTTGGTTAGCCCGGGGACATCGGTGGGCACGACGAGCAGGCTGAGTAGTCCGCGACCACTGTCGTTGGTAGACGTTCGGGTGACCACCAGGATCGCTTCGGCTTCATCGACGCCAGAAATGTAGTACTTGGTGCCGTTGATGACCCAGTCGTCACCGTCGCGTTTCGCGGTCGTGGAGATGTTGTGCGAGTTCGAGCCCGCGTCCGGCTCGGTGATCGCGAAGGCCATGATCGTCTCGCCGCTGGCGATGCCCGGCAGCCACTGCTGCTTGAGTTCCTCACTGCCGAATGCCTGGATGATCGTGCCGCAGATGGTCGGCGAGACGACGGTCATCAGCAGCGGGCAGCCCGCCGCGGCGAGCTCCTCACCGACGATCTGCATGTCGTAGATGCCGCCGCCGCCGCCGCCGTACTGCTCGGAAAGGTTCACCCCGAGGAAGCCCTGTTTGCCCACGGCCTGCCACAGCTCGGTGCTCTTCCCGCCGGCCAGCGACTTTTCCAGGTAGTACTCGTGTCCGAAGTCCTTGGCGATCTCGGCGACCGCCTTGCGCAGGTCCTGACGTTCCTCTGTCTCGTGCAATTCCATGACACTCCTCACATCGGTATCGACGCGCCACCGATCGGGAGCGCGCCGGCTTCATTAGAGCTCCGTGGCGTCCGACGCCACTTCACCGCCGTCCACCGCCTCGACCACGGCGAGGACGTCACCGCTCGAGACCTGATGGCCGACCTGGACCGGCAGGGCGCTCAGCACCCCGTCAATCGGGCTCGCGACGGTGTGCTCCATCTTCATCGCCTCCAGGACGACTAGGGTTTGGCCCGCCGAGACCGTCTCGCCCTCGGCGACCGGCAGTCGGACCACTGAACCCGGCATCGGCGCGGTGAGCGACCCGGGCGGGTGCAGAGCGCTCGGGTCGACGAAGCGTGGCGCCAGCCGCAGGGCGGAGTAGCCGGCGACCGAGTCGACGTGGGCGATATCGCGGTCGAGGACTATGTCGTAGGCGCGGCGCATGCCGTTCACGCGCAGCACAACACGCTCGCTGCTGCCGGCGACAAGCTCGACGTCGGCCAACGCCTCGTCATCGACGCGCAGGCAGGTGTCCGTCAGACGCAACGTGTACCCGACGCGCACTTCGCGCCCGTCCTGGGTCTGCCATGTCGTGATCTGCGATTGCGATGGGTTGTTGCGCCAGCCAGCGGGCAACGTGGCCTGGACCGTCGCCGCGGCACGCCGCGCGGCCACGCTGGCCACGGTCGCCGCGACGGCGTGCAGGCGCTCTGCCTGCGTGTCACGGAGGGCAGCGCCGAGTTCGGCGACGTCGTGTCGGTCAAGGAAACCAGTGTCGGTGCCCCGCCCGGCGAACTCGTCATGGCGCAGGACGCGCACAAGCAGGTTGCGATTGGTGGTCACGCCGTGAATACGGGCGCCGGCCAGCGCCGCCGAGAGGCTGGCAAGTGCCTCGTCGCGCGTTGGTGCCCACGCGATGACCTTGGCCAGCAGCGAATCGTAGTAATGACTGATGACCGAACCGGCACGAAAACCCGAGTCAACCCGCACGCCGGCGAGCGCCGGGACATCCATGGTGCGCAGGGTGCCGGTGTGGGGCCGGTAGTCGTCGGCCGGATCCTCGGCGCACAGACGGGCCTCGACCGCGTGACCGCGAATTCGCGGGTTGTGCATCTCCTCGGGCAGCGGGCGGCCCATGGCTACGAGCAGCTGGGCACGCACCAGGTCGAGGCCGGTGATCAGCTCGGTAACCGGGTGCTCGACCTGCAGCCGGGTGTTCATCTCGAGGAAGGCAAAGGAGCCGCCCTTGCCGTCCTGGCCGGCGTCGTAGACGAACTCGACCGTCCCGGCGCCCACGTAACCGACGGCGCGTGCGGCGGCGATGGCGGCCTCGCTCATCCGAGCACGCAACGCGTCGTCGACGACCGGTGACGGCGCCTCCTCGATCACCTTCTGGTGTCGACGCTGCACGGAGCACTCGCGCTCGAACAGAGACACGACGTTTCCGTGCGTGTCGGCCATGACCTGGATCTCGACGTGGCGCGGGCGGTGGACGTGACGCTCGAGGAAGACGGTGCCGTCGGCGAACGCGGCCGCGGCCTCACGCGAAGCGGAGGCGACCGCCTCGTCGAGCTCGTCCGGCGACGCGGCAACGCGCATGCCTCGGCCACCGCCGCCGGCGCTGGCCTTGACCAGCACCGGGTAGCCGACGTCGGCGGCCAGCTTCGCCAGCTGCTCGGCCGACAGCCCCGTCGTGTCGCCACCGGGCAGCACAGGCACCCCCGCGTCGGACATCATCTTCTTGGCCTGCAGCTTCGAGCCCATCGCGTCGATCGCCCCGGGCGGCGGACCGATGAAGACGAGGTCGGCGGCGACACAGGCACGCGCGAACCCGGCGTCTTCCGAAAGGAAGCCGTAGCCGGGGTGTACTGCGTCCGCGCCGGTGAGCGAGGCAGCGGCGATGATCCGGTGGATGTCGAGGTACGTCTCGGCGGCAGACGAGCCGGGAAGGTGCACGGCCTCGTCGGCGTCGGCGACGTGCCACGCGTCGGCGTCGGCGTCGGAATAGACCGCCACGGTGGCGATCCCGAGGTCGCGGCAAGTGCGGAACACCCGCCGCGCGATCTCGCCACGGTTGGCGACCAGGACCTTGCGGATCTTGGGCATCGCCATCACATCCGGAACACGCCGTAGCCACGCTGGCCACGGACCTCGCCGTTGTGGATCACAGACAGGCAGAACCCGAGAACGGTCCGCGTGTCGCGGGGATCAATGATCCCGTCGTCGTAAAGGCGGCCGCTGTTGGCCAGTGCGACGGATTCGCGCTCGATCTGTTCCTCGACAGCGGCGCGCATCTGGACGTCGGCCTCCTCGTCGAAGGGCAGCCCGCGGTCGGCGGCGGACTCGCGCGCCACGATGGACAACACTCCGGCCAGTTGCGCCGGACCCATCACGGCCGACTTCGAGTTAGGCCAAGCGAATAGGAAACGCGGTGAGTACGACCGCCCGCACATGCCGTAGTTCCCGGCACCGTAGGACGCACCCATGGTGATGGTCACGTGCGGGACTGTGCTGTTTGATACGGCGTTGATCATCTTGGCGCCGTCCTTGATGATGCCGCCCTGCTCGTACTCGGCACCGACCATGAAACCGGTGGTGTTCTGAAGGAAGATGAGGGGGGTGTCGATCTGATTTGCCAGTTGGATGAACTGCGAACCCTTCTCGGCCTCCTCACTGAACAGGATGCCGCGTGCGTTTGCGAGGATGCCGACCGGGAAGCCGTGGATCGAGGCCCAGCCAGTGACGAGTGAGGTGCCGTAGAGAGGTTTGAACTCGTCGAAGGCCGACCCGTCGACCACTCGGGCGATCACGTCGCGGGGGTCGAAGGGCACCTTCGGATCGACGGAGGCGATGCCGAGTAGCTGATCGGGGTCGTGCACCGGCGGGTGCGGCGGCGTGGTGGGTCCGGGGCCGTTCTTCCGCCAGTTGAGCCGCGCCATGATGCGACGGCCGATGCGGATCGCGTCCTGCTCGTCCTCGGCCATGTAATCGGCCAGCCCCGAGGTGCGGGCGTGCATGTCGGCGCCGCCGAGCGATTCGTCATCGGAGACCTCCCCCGTGGCCATCTTGACCAGTGGCGGACCGCCGAGGAACACCTTGGAACGGTTGCGCACCATCACGACGTAGTCGCACATGCCCGGGACGTACGCACCTCCCGCGGTCGAGTTGCCGAAGACCAAGGCCAGTGTCGGCAGCCCCGCTGCGCTGTGCTGTGTCAAGTCGTGGAACAGCTGTCCGCCGGGCACGAAGATCTCTGCCTGTGTGGGCAGGTCGGCGCCGCCAGACTCGACGATGTTGATGATGGGCAGTCGGTTCTCCCGCGCGATGGCCATGCCGCGGAACACCTTGCGGAAGGTATAGGGGTTCGATGCGCCGCCGCGGACGGTGGGGTCGTGGGCGATGATCATCGACTCGATGCCCTCGACCACGCCGATGCCTACCACCACGCTACCGCCGACGGGGAACTTACTACCCCAGGCGGCGAAGGGGCATAGTTCGAGGAACGCTGTGTCGGAGTCGAGCATCAGCTCGATGCGCTCGCGGACGAGTAGCTTGCCCCGCTTGCGGTGGCGCGCAACGTATTTTGCGCCGCCGCCACCGTTGACCAGCGCCAGTTGCTCCGCGATGGTGTCGAGTTGTGCGCTCAGTCCTTCGCGGTTCTTGAGATAGCTGGGCGCGGTGTCGTCGACCCGATCGGGCAGGACCTGTGCCAAAATTTTCCCTTCGGGCGAGCATCGACGTCGATCTCCTAGGCGCTGTGTTAGCCGCAATTAACATCAGGTGACAACGGCGCGGGGCGGGCGTCGGATTTGTTTCCCGCGCCGTGGTTCCGTCGAATGGCGATGGATCGAAGCTGGTGCGCTTCGCTGCGGATCGAGCGATCGAAGGAATTGGCTGCGGGCGCGATGGCACACATGCCGCTGGCCGGATGTGTTACCCCGTGATGTCGCGAACCGTCTTGCGCCCACTGGGAACCGGGAACCGGCGGGAGCGAGCCGCAGTGACTCCGTGAGAACGAGGTCGATGACCTTCATCTGAAGGGATAGCTCTCGACCCTAACAACGGGAATCGAACTGACGGTCCTCCGCTGTGAGCCTCCAGCCTGGCAGGGTGGGCCCTTGCGAGGTCGTATCGAGTCCCTCGCCCGACGCACGTGGAGTTTACGGTCGCGATCTCGGGTGAACGCCGGCAGTGATTGTCAAGCATCGCGCCATGCGCCTCAGCCAACCGAGTCGTGTAAATCCGGGTCGGTCAGAATCTATCGGGTCTCGTCAGCTGCGGCCAAGCCGCGGGGCGGCCTGATCAGGCGCCTGCCCGAGGGTGTATTGGCCGAGACTGCCGAGAAAACCCGCACCGTGCTCGATAAGCATTTCAGTCGAGAGGTTCAGTTGTCCGTCTATCCAGCGACGGAGTATCTCGAACAGGCCCCCGACACCGTAGGTGGCGGCGAGATCTGCGACTTGAAGCACCTCGCTGGGTATATCGAGGTGCAAGCGGGCCTCTCTGAGCACGAGCTCCGCAAAATCGGTCATCAGCTCGCTTCGCAGCTGCCGAAGGAGGGGTTCTGCGCCCGATTCGACAAACAGTATGCGGGCCATGCTGGGATCGTTCTCGATCACCTGAACCAGGGCCTTGATCGGAGCGAAGGCGAGTTCTTGAGGAGCAACCGTGTCGTCCGGAATGGCGCTGGTTATCACCGCCTGGAAGGTGGCGGAGATCTTGGCGAATACCGCGCGCAAGAGCGCGTCTCGGTCGCGAAACTGCTGGTAGAAGTACCGGCTCGTCACTCCTGACTTCGCACACACGGCGGTCACGGTGCACGCGGCAGCTCCGTGGGTGCCCATGATTGAGACCGCCGCATCAATCAACATCACGCGGCGCTGCGTATCGCGTTGAGCTGCGGACAGCCCGCCATAAACACGTGCTGGACTCATGTCCTACAGTCTGGCAGTCTTATCTGACAAGGCATAAAGTCAGATGCAACTTCGAGGAAGGACCTCACATGTCGGAAGATCAAGCCCGGACCAGGACCCGCGTGCTGCCAAAACCCAGGCGTGTTCGTTTTCCGATGCCGACCTCCAAGAAGCGGCAACACTTCGTGGATGGCGACCTGGTGATGAGCCATTTCATCTCGGTGCTTTCTGCGACGTTCCCGGAAGGCGAGGATTTCTTCATTCGCTCGGTCAGGAACTTCCAGCGCTCCATCGACGATCCCCAATTAGATACAGCGGTCAAGGGTTTCATCGGACAAGAGGCCACACATCGACACCAGCATCGTCTCCTCAACGAGCGACTCCAGGTCATGGGGTATCCGACGGCGCGAATCGACCGTCATGTCGCACGCCTGATCAAGCGATTGGAACGGCGCTTTTCGCCGGAAATGCGGCTGTCCATGACCTCCGCGTTGGAGCACTACACCGCTACGCTGGCAGAGATCATTCTTACCAGCGAAGACGCCCAGAAGCTCATCGGACAGACAGAGGTTCGACCGATTCTGCTGTGGCATGCCTTCGAGGAGTCGGAGCACAAGGCGGTTGCGTTCGACGTCTATCGGCTCGTGGGAGGGACCGAGCGCACCCGTGTACGGGGCATGCGGATCGCTTCAGTAATTCTGTTCGGCGAACTCATTCTGCAGACTGCCCTGTCCATGGCCGCTGACAAAGCCTCATATAACCCGGTCACGTTGGCGCGCAGTCTGTACCGCTTCAGTCGCACCCCGATGTTCACCGCCGATGCGCTGCGGCGATTCCGTTCCTACAACCGCCCGGGTTTCCACCCTGATGATTGGGACAGCGCCGCGGTCCTGGAGCGTTGGAGCAAGGAACTGTTCGACCAAGACGGTTCACAGAGAATTATCGCTCAGCCGGGATAGCAACGGTGCGGAAGTTCGGCGACGCAGGAGCACCGTTCCTGCGTCGCTCCTGCCGAACAGCGTGCGACGCCGGCAGCCTCACGCGCGCGCCGTCGGTCACGTGGGCGCCGGGACGGTCGAACCACGAATGCGGTTCGGCAGCGACGGCCACGGAGATGGTTGGCTCTGTGGGCCTGGATCAGTCGCTGACGACATAGCGTTGAGCGAGGGTCTCAGCCAGTCTGCTCGTGTGCGCGACCACTTCCTTCTCGGTCACCTCAAGCAGACCCGAGTTCCAGGCTGTCATGACTTCGACGAACCCGCCTACGGCGATCAGAGTGTCCATGCGAAGGGCCATCTCGTCGGCATCTTGTCGGAGGTGTGGCCGGCTTGCCTCAACGACCAGCTGCGTTGCTTCCTGTAGCGCCACGGCGCGGCGGTCTTGCAGCGGTGAGCTGCCTACATGTTGAGCAAGCAGGATGTGGGCCCGGCCGGGTTCGCGTGCGATCCGGTCGATGACGACGGCGATCGCCGAGGTGATGGTTTCGATCGGCGGCCGATTCGCACGCTCGGTGAAGAGCGCAGCGACCTCGCCGAGCATGTCGTCGCGGACGCCGTCCCACGCAGCAACGAGCAGTTCATCGCGTGTCTTGAATTCCTCGTAGAAGTATCGATCGTTCAGCGCTGCGCGGCCGCATACACCGCGCATAGTCACCGAGGCCCAACCGCTCTCACTCCAGATCTCGGTTGCGGCCTCGATGAATTTCTGCCGTCGCTCTGCTCGACGCTCAGCACCGGTCCGACCACCCCAGCGCTTGTTTATCGACCGCACGTCTACATCTTGACAAATCGCCTGAGCCACGACCAAAGTGGTGGCATGCGACACCAGTGGTGGCCTATGCCCCCAATTAAGAGTTCCCGCACAGCCGTGAACGCTGTCGCGATCCGAAAGGCAGACGGATGAGATTGCTGCCGTTCGGTTTTTCACCAGGTAGAACGCACCGCGCCGATGCAGTCGTCACAGGCGCAGGAAGCGGCATCGGTCGCGCGTTCGCTGTGGAGCTTGCCCGCCGAGGCGGACGCGTGGTGTGCGCCGACAGAGATCCCGTCACTGCGAAAGAGTCGGCCGAGTTGGTGAGGCAGGCTGGCGGCGAGGGCTTCGACATCGCATGCGATGTCACCGATCTTGAGCAGGTCCGCAACCTCGCTGATGTGAGCGAAGACTGGTTCGGGAAGGCTGCGAGCCTCGTCATCAACAACGCCGGAATCGGTGCGGGCGGCAACCGCATCGGCGCGACGTCGATCGAGGACTGGAACGCGGCGATTGCTGTCAACCTCTGGGGCGTTATCTACGGCTGCGAGACTTTTGTGCCTCGGCTCCGCAGCAATGGGCACGGCGGAGTCATCAATGTGGCGTCCGCAGCGAGCTTTGGCTCGGCCCCTCGGATGGCGGCTTACAACGTGAGCAAGGCCGGAGTGCTCGCTCTGTCGGAGACATTGGCGGCCGAACTGAGCGGTACTGACGTCAAGGTCACAGTGCTTTGCCCCACCTTCGTGAAGACGAACATCGTCAACAATCCTCAAATCGACGAGGCGGCTGCAAGGCTCGCGACCAACCTGATGAAATGGACCGGCATTTCGCCGCAGCGCGTAGCTCGCATGACTTTGGACGCACATGATCGCGGACGGATTTACGTAGTGCCGCAACTTGACGCCAAAGTCTTGTGGCAACTCAAGAGGGGCCTTCCTGGTCCTTTCACACGCACGCTGGGCCTCGTGGAGCGCATGGCCTCGTGGAACGATTCAGCCGAGTAAAGGAGCAGGAAAGTGGCTTTCGCATACAGTGACATGCTCGAGACGATCAAAAACAGGCAGTGGGCTCTGGCCGATATCGATTGGGACGCTCCTGGGGCGGAACTGATCACCGACGAACAGCGTCCCAGACTCAAGCAGTTCATGGCCGACGTGGTGTGGATTGAGCATGTTGGAGCGCGCGCCTTCGCCGCGATGGCTCCGAAGGCACCATTCGAAGCGCTTGGCGACATTTATCGCTATTTTCATGCCGAGGAACAGCGTCACGCCAACGCCGAACTTGCTCTGATGCGTCGCTGGGGCATGCTCGAGGACGGCGAGAAGCCGATCCCGAACAAGAATATTCGGTTGGTCATCGAATGGTTGGACCGCTACGCCGAAGCCCTTCCTCTGACCGTCATCGGGGCCGCGATCCCGGCACTGGAGACTGCGCTCGATGGAGCGCTGCTGAAGTTTCTCCTCGATGAGGTTGACGACCCCGTCTGCGGGGAGGTGTTCAACAAGGTCAACAGCGACGAATCAAGGCATCTCGCGGTTGGCTTCCAGGTCTTGAACGACCTGGGCGCCAGTCCGATGCGAATCCACGCCATTCAAACTGCGGGCGCTCTGGTCGACCCGCGTATTCTCACCGGCGCGTTGCTGTATATCCCGCTGTTGACGCGCATGTTGATGAATCTCAACGCTATGGGTCTGTCCGAGGAGAAGTTATACAACGCAGTGACGCGGTACGCCAATGTCGGCGATCGCAGTGAACACACGCGTAGGGTGCCCGGCTATCACATCTTGAAGGCGCACATGTCGTCTTCCATCAAGCGGTCCCAGCCTCTGCACTTCGTGTCTCAGCGCCTTGGCAGTGCGATCGATGTTTTCCCTGTTCAGATCTTCGGCCGGCCGCCATCGTGGACGGACGAACTGACCTACGAACCGGTTGCCAAATGACAGGCACCACGACGACGTTGATTGTCGGCGCCGGGTTCGCAGGTATCGGTACGGCGATCAGACTGCTTCAGGAGGGCACGGATGACTTCGTCATTCTGGAACGGTCAGACCGCGTCGGAGGCACCTGGCGAGACAACACCTATCCCGGAGCGGCCTGCGATATTCCCTCGCTTCTCTACTCCTACTCGTTCGAGCCGAATCCGGGCTGGACTCAAACCTACTCGGGAAGCGCTGAGATCCTCGGGTACATCGACGATATGGTCGCCAAGTACGACCTTGCCCGGTTCATCCGGTTCGATACCGACGTGACTTGCTTGGAATTCGACGAGGATGCCGGCATCTGGGTGGCCGACACAGCAGAGGGAAAGCGGTATCAAGCCCGGTCAGTTGTAATGTCCGGTGGACCACTTGCCAACGCCAGCTTTCCCGATGTTCGAGGAATTGATTCGTATGAGGGAAAGAAAATTCACAGTGCTCGATGGGATCACGGCTATGACCTCAGCGATAAGAGGGTTGCGGTCATCGGAACCGGCGCGAGCGCGGTGCAGATCGTTCCTGAGCTCGTGAAGTCGGCTGCGTCGGTCAAAGTTTTCCAAAGAACGCCCGGCTGGGTGCTACCGCGGGTGAACTTCAAGCATCCGGCCTGGGCGCGTTCGACCTTCAAACGACTGCCGATGAGCGAACAAGCGCTCCGCGACGCCTGGTTCTGGACCCACGAAGTGATGGCCGTGGGTATGGTCTGGAACACCGCCGCGACATCGGCGATACAGCTGGCGGCGAAGGCTCATCTGCGTCGGCAGGTGAAAGACCCCTGGTTGAGACGTCAGTTGACGCCCCATTTCAGACCCGGCTGCAAACGTATGCTCATGACCAGCGATTATTACCCGGCGTTACAGGCGGATAACTGCAAGCTGATCAGCTGGCCGATCGCCACATTGTCACCCAACGGGATCCGAACCGCCGACGGTGTCGAGCACGAGGTGGACTGCATCGTGTTTGCCACCGGCTTCGATGTGTGCAAACGCGGCACCCCGTTCCCGATCAGCGGCCTCGGCGGTCGGAAGCTCGGCGATGAATGGTCTCAGGGGACATTCGCGTTCAAGAGCGTGAGCGTGGCCGGCTATCCGAACTTGTTCTTCACTTTCGGACCGAATTCCGGGCCAGGCCACAACTCGGCGCTCGTATATATGGAGGCCGCAATCGACTACATCGTCAAGGCGATCAAGCTCCTTCAGCAAAATGACATCAGCACTTTGGATGTGAGAGAGGATCGCCAGGACCGCTATCACTCCAGTATTCAGCGACGCCTTCGACGAACGACCTGGAATTCGGGGTGCAGCAGTTGGTATTTGACCGAAGACGGCTACAACGGCACGATGTACCCAGGTTTCGCGACCCAGTTTACGAGAGAACTTTCCCGCTTGAATCCTCATGATTACGTGATAACTCGGCGCGACGATACACACCAGCTGACGCAATCACTCTGAATTCTAATTTGCACGGCTGACCGTCAGAACGGTGACATACAAAGCAATGGATCGCAAGTCCGACCGTAATTACGAGATAATCATCATAGGAGCTGGATTTTCCGGCATCGGGTCTGGCATCAGCTTGATGAAGGCGGGATTTACCGACTTCTCGATGATTGATGACGCCGATGGCGTAGGTGGTACGTGGCACTGGAACACCTACCCGGGTATCGCTGTCGACATACCGTCGTACAGTTATCAATTCTCATACGAAATGCGGCCCTCTTGGTCGCGCACGTACGCCCACGGCAATGAGCTCAAAGCCTATGCCGAGCGGTGTGTTGAAAAGTATGGGCTCCGGGACCATATTCGTTTCAACACAACCATTACCGAGGCTTGTTTCGACGAGAACGCAACACGGTGGCGTTTGACCAGCGCCAATGGTGAGGAGTTCACGGCACGCTTCGTGATAAATTGCTCCGGCGTTCTCAGTCGGCCAAAGTGGCCTGAAATCAAGGGGGTACGAGATTTCGCCGGCGTTACACTCCACACGGCGAGATGGGACGATACCAAAGATCTCAGCGGGAAGAGGGTCGCAGTAATCGGTACCGGTGCGTCGGCGGTGCAACTGATACCCGAAGTCGCAAAGAAAGCAGAGAGTCTGACGGTCTTTCAGCGAACTCCAATTTATTGTCTGCCGAAGCCAGACTTCCCCATACCGACGTGGGGTGGAAGGCTTCTACGTTTCCTGCCGGGGGCGCAATTGGCGACCCGGGCCGCGAGCCAGGCGTTCGTGGAAATCACTTTCCCAATCGCCGCTCACTTTCATACGGTGATGCCGTTCGCCGATGTCATGGAGAGCGCCGCAAAGCGGTACATGCGGCGTGAGGTCCATGACCCGACGACGAGAGAACAACTCATTCCGCGCTACTCGTTGGGCTGTAAACGACCCAGCTTCCACAATTCCTATCTCGCAACGTACAACCGGTCCAACGTATCGCTCGAGACGAGCGGCATAACCCATATCGACCATGCATCCGTCCATACTCGAGACGGCAAAGCTCATCCCATTGACGTCTTGATCCTGGCCACCGGCTTCAAAGTGATGGAGTCGGGCAACATGCCCACTTACGTGCTGAAAGGACGCGGCGGGCTGGAGCAGGCTACATGGTGGGACGAGCACCGACTGCAGGCCTTCGAAGGGGTGAGCGTCCCGGGATTCCCGAATCATTTCAACATCTTCGGCCCGTACGGCTACAACGGTTCCTCGTACTTCACGCTCATCGAGGCGCAGAGTCGGCACATCGTCCGGTGTCTCCGCCGCGCGCGGGCGCTGGGTGCTAACTGCGTGGAGGTCAAGAAGGAGGCGAACGACCGTTATTTCGCCGAAGTGCTACGGCGGCGTCACAGGCAGGTTTTCTGGCAGCCGAGCTGTTCCAATGCCAACAGCTACTACTTCGACAAGCACGGTGACGTTCCACTCCGTCCATCAACGACTCTGGAGACCTATTGGCGGAGCCGCACCTTTCGCCTCTCGGACTACCGATTCGAGAATCGGCCCGGGGAGGTGTGTCCCCAATGACCAGAATGGATGCCCCTGACTGGCAGCCGAGTCTTGCCAGTCATCTCGTCGCGATGTCCTCGCGAACTACGCTGCGGCCACTGGCGCAGCTGATGCCATCAAACGCCTACGGACTTGCGGTGATGGATCGCGCGCTACGAACAGCGCTCGTCGCATCGCGGCCCCGGCGCGGCGTCACAGTGCGCAAGGTTGACACGGTATTCGCCGGAGGCCCGGTTCGTGGGGACTGGATCACCACACCTGTCATTAATCCGCATGCCAACCCATTGCTCTATATACACGGTGGCGCATATTCAATGTGCTCTCCGGATACGCACCGCGGTCTTCTCGGCGAACTCGCCTCTGCAAGCGGACGCCCAATCTTCGCCGTCAAGTACCGACTTGCGCCACGATATCCCTATCCCGCGGCCGCGGACGATGCACTGAACGCGTATCGCTGGCTTACCAGCGGAGGGTCCCCGGGTTCTTGCCAGCGCACCGTCGCGGTTGCCGGAGATTCGGCGGGCGGTCAGCTCACGATGGCCACGGCCTTGGGCGCACGTGCGGCTGGATTGCCGCTCCCTGATGCGATGCTGCTGATGTCTCCCGTCCTGGATCTCAGGTGCGAACTCGCCAGGGCGCGTGAACTTCGCCGCCGGGATCCTTTTGCCTCCGCTCAATCAGCGGCGCGCGCTCTTGGCCTCTACGTAGGGGGTGCAGATCGCGACGATCCGCGCCTCAGTGTCCTTGACGCGGACCTGACCGCGATGCCGCCGATCCTCATTCAGGTGGGCGGGAGGGAAATGTTGATCGATGACTCGCGGCGTCTCGCCGAGCGACTTCAATCGGCTGGATGCCACGTCGAGATCCAGATATATCGGGGACAGATCCATGTATTCCAGGCTATGTTCCGGATCCTTCCCGAAGCCCGCGACGCGATTCATCGAGCGGGACGCTTCCTTGAAGCCTCGGGAGTCAGGTGAAAGTGTTCGAACAGGCGATGCCCCTGCAGTCCCGCAGCGTCAAGTCAGCCTTCTCTGTCTCATGAGCAGCGACTTCGCGACAGCCCGTCGCGCGTACGATCCGTCGATCGTGATCATCGGGGCCGGCTTTGCTGGGGTTGCGATGGCTCACCGGCTGATGAAGGACGGTTTCACGAACTTCGTCATACTGGAGAAGGATGCAGACATCGGGGGTGTTTGGCGTGACAACACCTACCCGGGAGCGGCCTGTGACGTGCCGTCTGCGTTGTACTCGCTCTCCTACCAGCCCAATGCCCGCTGGTCACGGCGATATGCCGAGCAACCCGAGATACTCGATTACCTCCAACGACTCGTGAAGAGTGGCGGACTGGACGCACATCTACGCACAGAGACCGAAGTTGTCGACCTGAGCTTCGATGAGCAGTTCGGGCGTTGGACCCTGGCTACGAACTCGAACGAGACAATAACCTGCGATGTCGTCGTGTCGGCTGTGGGTCAGCTCTCCTTGCCCTACATACCCGATATTGCCGACGCAGACTCCTTCCAGGGGCCGCGCTTTCATTCGGCACGTTGGGACCGATCGGTGTCGCTTCGCGGCAAGCGAGTCGCCGTCATCGGCACAGGAGCAAGTGCCATCCAATTCGTGCCACACATCGCCCGGGAGGCGGAGCATGTCACGCTGTACCAGCGTACGGCTCCGTGGATTCTCCCGAAATGGGACAGCACATATCGAGGCCGTCACCACAGGGTGAGCGAATTATTGCCGATGGCGCTGCGCCTCGAGCGTTTCGCGGTATGGCTCATTTTCGAGTTGCTCGCTGTGACGCTAGTCGACGCGAAGCCCCTCTCACGGGTCCTCGGTGTGATCGCGCGCCACCACCTACATCGGCAGGTCGCCAGCCGCTCTCTGCGCGAGCAATTAACGCCTTCCGACGCGCCAGGGTGCAAGCGAGTGCTGTTCTCGAATGACTACTATCCAGCAGTCGCGAGTGATCGCGTGTCGTTGGTGCCGAACGCGATTGCAAAACTCTGCGACAAGGGTGTCACGACCGAGGACGGCGAATTTCGTCCTACAGATGTCGTGATCTACGGAACCGGGTTTCGCGCCACCGATTTCCTCGCCCCAATGTCCGTGCGCGGCTCCCACGGAGTCTCCTTGGCCGAGGTGTGGAAGGCCCAGGCACACGCATATCTGGGCATCGCTGTCCCCATGTTCCCGAACCTGTTCCTGCTTTATGGTCCTAACACGAATGTGGGCTCGGGGTCGATCCTCTACATGATCGAGTCACAAGTTCGTCACATCGCAACGCTCATCAAGGTCGTGGCTGCCCATCCAGGTCATGCGATCGATGTGAAGTCAGAGATTGCGCAGCGTTACAACACGCGCTTGAAACGGCGACTAGGGAGGTCGGTGTGGGCGCTCTGTGCGAGCTGGTATCGGACCTCGAGTGGGGAAATCCCGACGAACTGGCCGGGCCCTACCTTCATCTACCGACTCCTCACCCGTAATCCGCGAAGCAGCGATTACGTCTTGAGAAAGGTTGGGCCCCTAGCGGTAAAAAGCAGCTCCGAATGGAAGCTGTTGCGTCGCCGGGACGATCAGGGGTCCGAGGCGCTCACTTAACCACTTAGACCAATATTGTCCAGATATTGACATCAATCGCACATTTGTAAAGACTAGTGGCGACGCCGTCAGAGCGGCCAAGCGTCCAGGAGGAGGAACCATGACGAATCATCTTCTCGCGCCTGCACGCCACGTGAAGGAGCGGTTGTCCTCTGTGATCATGGTCCCCGCGCCTGACGCCGTCGACGACAGATGGCGTCGATGGAGTCGTGGTTGGCCGGTTCGTGAACTGTCACCAGTACCCGCGGGAAGTGGGTTGAAAGCTATCCGGGGGGATGCGGGACTGCCCTTGGTGGGTCACACGCTCGACTACATCCGATTCGGCTCGGATTTCAGTCGGGAGCGTTACGACCGTCTGGGTTCGGTGTCGTGGATGGGCGCGTTCGGCCACAAGATGGTGGTCATCGCCGGCCCGGACGCTACTCGCGAGGCATTCACGAGCGAAGCGAAGGCATTCTCTCAGGACGGCTGGTCCTTCCTGATCGACGCCTTCTTCCATCGCGGTTTGATGCTCATGAGCTTCGACGAGCACCTGATGCACCGGCGCATCATGCAAGAGGCGTTTACGCGTCCCCGCCTGACCGGATATGTCGAACAGGTGACCCCACGCGTTCGCACGGCAGTGCCCGCGTGGCCGGTGGGTCCGTCGGTTCGCATCTACCCACTGCTGAAGGAACTCACCCTCGACATAGCCACTGACGTCTTCATGGGCGGCCGCGGCAAGGACGAGAGCGATGCTGTCAACAAGGCGTTCGTCGCCACGGTCCGGGCGGCGAGTTCCCTTGTGCGTGCTCCCCTTCCGGGAACCAGATTCCGCGCTGGTGTGCGAGGCCGGCGCGTCTTGGAGGACTACTTCTTCCGGCATCTGCCGGCCGCGCGAGCCGGCGAGACGAACGATCTGTTCGCTGCTTTATGTCAAGCCACCACCGAGGACGGGGAGCGGTTTTCCGACGAGGACGTGGTGAATCACATGATCTTCCTGATGATGGCGGCCCACGACACATCGACGATCACCACCACTGCGGTCGCCTATTTCCTCGCCAAGTATCCGGAGTGGCAGGAGGCAGCGGCTGCGGAAGCCGAGGCCGTCGGTGACGGGTTGCCAGACATCGAAGCCCTGGAGAAGATGACGGTTATCGACCTTGTGCTCAAGGAAGCGCTCAGACTGCTTGCACCTGTTCCGCTGGTGATGCGCAAGACGGTTCGAGATGTCGCCCTCGACGGATATCACATCCCCGCGAACACGTTGTGCGCCATAACGCCCGCCGTGAATCACTTCGATCGGAAGATCTGGAGTGATCCGGACCGGTTCGATCCCTCACGTTTTGGCGAGCCTCGGCGTGAGGACCAACACCACCGATTCGCCTGGGTACCGTTCGGTGGTGGAGCGCACAAGTGCATTGGCATGCAGTTCGGGACCCTCGAGGTCAAAGCAATCCTGCACAGGATGCTGCGTTCGTTCACCTGGACGGTTCCGCAGAACTATCACATCCGATGGGACAACACCTCGCTGCCCATTCCGGTGGACGGACTTCCGTTGGAGATGAAGCGCCGATGACCGTTGGCCACAGGCCCTACCTCGATCCCACGGAGTTCCTTGACTGGCAACACGATTCGGTGCGTGACTTCACATCATCGGCCATCCGTGGCGCCTGCGGCGACACCGAGAAGGCGATCGCCATCTTCACCGCGGTCCGTGACTCCATTTGGTACGACCCGTACACGGTGACCGACAACCCGCACGCCTATCGCGCCAGCACCGTCGCAACCGCAGAACGAGCCTACTGCATCCCGAAGGCCGTGCTCCTGACTGCGGCGTGCCGAGCGGCGGGAATCCAAGCGCGGCTGGGGTTCGCCGATGTCCGAAACCACTTCCAGACCAAGACATTGCGCGAGCGTATGGGTGGTACCGACATTTTCGTCTATCACGGTTACAGTCTCATGCTTCTCAACGGTGCGTGGGTCAAGGCGACCCCGGCGTTCAATCGGGAGTTGTGCGCACGGTTCGGTGTCTCGCCCATCGACTTCGACGGGCGTAGCGACGCGCTGCTGCACGGGTTCACCGGGGACGGCACCCAGCACATGGAATATCTCCGTGACCGGGGAGCCTACGACGATCTACCCCTAGCGGACATCGTGCAGGCTTTGAGAACGCACTACGGAACATTCATCGACCAGCCGAACAGCCGTCCCGACCTCTTCGCCTGAAAGGGCCCTGCACCATGCAAAGCACCATGCAAAATGTTCCCCTCACGGTGTCGGCGATTGTTCAGCATGCGGCAGCCATACACGGTGACAGCGAGGTCATCACTCCGACCGGAGATGGGTATCGGAGAACGCCCTACCGTAGTCTGCTGGCGCGAGTGGCTCGCCTTGCTAATGCGCTGCGCAGCCTTGGCATCACGGCAGACCAACGCGTGGCCACCTTCCAGTGGAGCAACCAAGAGCATCTGGAGGCCTACTGTGCGATTCCCTCCATGGGAGCGGTCCTGCACACGCTCAACATTCGTTTGGCTCGGGAGCAACTCGCGTACATCGCCAACCACGCGTGCGATCAGATCGTCCTCGTCGACGCTTCGGTCGCCCCGTTGTTGGCGCCCGCGCTCCCAGCGATGGCGTCGGTGCACACCGTCATCGTTACCGGAGACGGCGACCTCGCCCCGTTACAGGGATGCGGGAAGACCGTTCTGCGTTACGAGGAAGTGCTTGCCGGTCAGGAAGAGTCATTTGACTGGCCTGAGCTCGACGAGCGGTCGGCCGCGGCCATGTGTTACACGAGCGGCACCACTGGAGATCCCAAGGGCGTCGTCTACAGCCACCGTTCGACGTACCTTCACTCCCTGGCCGCCTGCACAGCTAACGCGTTGTCAGTCAGCGAGGCCGACAGTGTGCTGGCCATCGTCCCGATGTTTCACGCCAATGCCTGGGGGCTTATCTACGCCGCGTTGATGTCCGGCGCGGATTTGGTGCTTCCCGACCGGTTTCTCCAGGCCGAGCCGTTGGTGTCGATCATCGAAGACACCAGGCCGACCGTCGCCGGTGCAGTGCCGACGATCTGGAACGATGTCGACCGATATCTGGATTCGCACCCTGGGCGGGACATTTCTTCGCTACGGCTGGTGGCGTGCGGGGGATCTGCTGTTCCGCTTTCCTTGATGCGGGCGTTCGAAGAGAAGTACAACGTGCCCATTGTGCAGGCATGGGGGATGACCGAAACCTCTCCGCTGGCGACCGTTGCACGTCCGGCTCGCGGAGCCGACACGACGCGACGATGGGAGATGCGCGCATCCCAGGGCCGGCCGATCTGCGGTGTCGAAATCCGGTTGCGGGACGACGACGGGAAACCCGTGCCGTGGGACGGTCGGTCAGTTGGGGAAATTCAGGCGCGCGGCCCTTGGATTACCGGTTCTTATTTCGGAGACAACGATACGGAGAAGTTCGACGACGGATGGTTGCGTACCGGTGATGTGGGCAGGATCGACGCCGAGGGCTATCTGACCCTGACCGACCGCTCGAAAGACGTCATCAAGTCAGGTGGCGAATGGATCTCCTCGGTGGAGCTGGAGAACGCGCTGATCGGGCACCCTGCCGTGTACGAAGCGGCGGTGGTCGGCGTCGCGGACGATAGGTGGCAGGAACGGCCGTTGGCGCTTGTCGTCGTCCACCCAGGAACCGACGTTGACATTGACCAACTCCGATCGTTCCTTTCGGGCAAAGTCGCCAAATGGTGGGTTCCTGAGCGATGGAGCTTCGTGTCCGATATTCCGCGGACGAGCGTCGGAAAGTACGACAAAAAGGCCATCCGTGCGCGCCACTCTGCCGGCGAATACCTCATCAAAATCGAAACGTCATAACGTCGAATCCCTGGAATTGCAACAGTCGGAAGGTAATCATGTCGTCCCCAATCTCTCCCTGGATGAATGCAGAATTACTCGAGCTTCGTGATCTCGCTTCGAAGTTCTTCTCGGCCGAATTGGCGCCGCATGCGCAACGCTTTGCCGACCAGCACCACGTCGACCGAGAACTGTGGAACCGAGCGGGCGAGCTGGGATTGCTCTGCATGTCCGTACCCGAGGAATACGGCGGAGGGGGCGGAACTTTCGCGCACGAAGCGGTCGTGCTCGAAGAGCAGGCCCGCATCGGTGACAGCTCATGGGGTGCGGGACTGCACAGCGGAATCGTCGCCCACTATATCCTGCATTACGCGACTGAAGAGCTGCGCGCGCAGTGGCTTCCCAAGATGGCGTCCGGTGAAATGATCGGGGCGATAGCCATGACGGAACCGGGGACTGGGTCCGATCTGCAGAGCGTCAAGACAAAAGCCATCCTGGACGGTGACGAGTACGTAGTCACCGGCTCCAAGACTTTCATCACCAACGGCCAACAGGCCGACCTCATCATCGTTGTTGCCAAGACAGATCCGAGCCAGGGCGCTGCGGGCATCTCTTTGATCGCTGTCGAGGCTGACCGGCCCGGATTCCGGCGGGGCAAGGTTCTCGACAAGATCGGCCAACGCGGCCAGGACACCTCCGAATTGTTCTTCGATGACGTGAGAGTTCCGCGCTCGCATCTACTGGGCCAGGCTGAGGGACAGGGCTTCATTCAGCTGATGACGCAGCTGCCACAAGAGCGACTCATCGTCGCGGTGGGAGCTGTCGCATCGATGGAACTCGCCCTGGATCAAACGCTCAAATACACCCGCGAACGGGAGGCGTTTGGTCGGCCCGTCTTCGGCTTCCAGAACACCAAATTCACCTTGGCGGAAGCTGCGACTGAAACGCGCATCGCGCGAGTATTCCTCGACTACTGCATCGACCTGCACCTTGCGGGTCAACTCGACGTGCAGACCGTCGCCATGGCGAAGTGGTGGACCACGGAGCGAGCGATGAAGGTACTCGATGACTGTATGCAGCTTCACGGCGGATATGGCTACATGACCGAGTACCCCATCTCCAGATTGTGGGTGGATCAACGCGTGCAGAAAATTTATGCCGGCACGAACGAGGTGATGAAGGAAATCATCTCGCGTTCCCTATGACTCAGATAAGTTGCCGCCTGCACGTTAGTCACTTGGAGGAGGATTGATGGCATCGATAGTGGTGCCGTATCGCCACGACACGGCGGGACATTGCGGATCGGGTGCTCTTCGGGATTTGACCGAATGGGCGGGGGTCCGTTGGGGTGGCCACACCCCGGACGAAGGTATCGTGTTTGCGCTCGGCGGGGCCCTCGACTTCTCGTATGTTCGCTCGGCACACCTAAATCCACCGATCTACCTCGTTGGACGCAGCGCGGACCTCGAAGACGAATACTTGACCCGGTTGGGTGCGCGCTTCGAGTGCCGTTCGACAGACGACCCCGATCTCGGTTGGAAATGGGTGACCGAACAGATCGATGCCGGTACCCCGGTCATGGTGTGGACTGACATCGCCGAATTGCCCTATCTGAGAACGCGTCTGAGTATGAGCCGACACGATGTCGTGATCGTTGGGTACGACGACGACGAGGAACTCGCGTTCGTAGTCGATAACGATCGCGATGTAACTCAAGCCGTGCCTTATGAGAATTTACGAAAGGCACGCGCATCGACGGGATTTCCCGTCCCCACGCGGCACACCACCTACGTGGTCGAGTGGCCCAGCGCGGCACCAGATCTCGGCAATGCTGCCCGGTCGGCCTTCCGTAGGTCTGCGGACGCGATGCAGGGTTCGTTTGTGAGCGCGCCGATTACCGAGGGCTCCGATTGTGAATCTCAGGCGCGTGGATTATCAGGTGTGTCGACGTTTGTGAAGGACCTCGAGCGGTGGCCGGAGATCTTTGACGACGACACCCTCGACGGTGCCTTGTTTGCGCTGAGCGCCTTCATCGAAAAGGCCGGAACCGGAGGCGGTCTTTTCCGAGATCTGCAGGCACGCGGATGTCGGCGCGTCGCTGAAGAGTTGGGTTTCGAACCTGCGTTCCGAGCAGCGGAGGCTGCGAAGACCGCATCTAAGCTGTGGACCGCTGTCGCGCGAACCGCTTACGAACGCGGTGCAGATCCGCGCCGGCGAGCGAGTGGCGCGGCCTGTCTCGCTGCGCAGTTGCCGCAAGCCGAACGTCGACTCGCGCAGGCGCTGAGGGAGGCAGGAAATCTACTCCTATGAATGCAGGTTACCTGCGGTGGAAATCAAACTGGGTGCGACCCAACGGAATTTTTTTGAGTGCTTGGACTGCGTCAACCAGAATGGAGATTCACGATGGCTGTCTTCGCTGATGCGGAAGAGGTTTACCGCTACCTCGCCGGAATCTTTCGACGAGGGTTGGAGAACGAAGACCTTGCGAACAGACTTGCCGGGTCCGGGGTGGTGTTGCGGATTCATTACACCGATCCAGATGCGGTAGTAACCGTGGATATGCCGAAGAGGGTGATAGAAACCGGCGCGGACAGTGGCGTTACACCGAATGTCGAATTGTTCATGTCCGCGGATACCGGAAATAGGTTCTGGTTGGGGAAGGTGAACTTGACCATGGCGATGGCCAAGGGAACGGTACGAGCGAAAGGTCCTGTCACGAAACTGATCAAGCTAATTCCGCAGGCGAAAAACCTTTTTCCAGAATATCGGGCAATCCTCGAAGCCGACAAGCGTCACGACCTGCTCGATGTGTGATGCCAGTCCGGTACGAGCCCGGGTGCGGGCGAGTGGTCGCCGCGGCCTACGGCGACATGTCGGGAGACATTCAGGACGAGTTCTTGTGACCGTGCGCAGTCGGGATTACTACTTCAGAAGCGTCATTAGATAGAAGGGACTTCAGCATGAAGACACGTGCCGCTGTTTTGTGGGGCTTGGAGCAGAAGTGGGAGGTCGAAGAAGTCGAGTTGGATCCGCCAGGTCCCGGGGAGGTCCTCGTGCGGCTGGCGGCCACCGGCTTGTGTCATTCCGACGAACATCTGGTCACCGGCGACCTCCCGATCCCATTGCCGGTAGTAGGGGGCCATGAGGGTGCTGGCACAGTCGCGGAGTGCGGCGAAGGGGTTGAGGATCTGTCCGAAGGTGATCCTGTCATCTTGACCTTCCTCCCCTCGTGTGGGCGCTGCTCCTACTGCGCGCGCGGCATGGGCAATCTTTGTGATCTGGGAGCGGCGCTGATGATGGGACCGCAGGTCGACGGCACCTATCGCTTTCACGCACGAGGCGAGGACGTCGGGCAGATGTGTTTGCTCGGAACGTTTTCCGAGTACACAGTGGTGCCGCAGGCATCCGTGGTCAAGATTGACGGCGGAATCCCTCTGGATCGGGCAGCGTTGATCGGTTGCGGCGTCACGACCGGCTACGGATCTGCGGTGCGGACTGGGGAGGTGCGCGCCGGGGACACCGTCGTGGTAGTGGGAGCAGGCGGAATCGGAATGAATGCGATTCAGGGCGCGCGAATCGCGGGGGCGCTGGCAATTGTGGCGGTCGATCCGGTGGAGTTCAAACGAGAGCAAGCGAGCGGGTTCGGCGCGACGCATACCGCCGCCTCGATGGATGAAGCTTGGTCGCTAGTCAGCGATATGACGCTGGGCAAGCTGGCCGATGTCTGCATCCTCACCACTGATGTGGCTGAGGCCTCTTATACCGCCGAAGCGCTGGCCTTGGTCGGAAAGCGCGGACGCGTCGTGGTTACGGCCATCGGGCATCCCGACGAGTCGTCGATCTCAGGGTCACTGCTGGAGATGACGCTTTACGAAAAGCAGATTCGTGGCGCCTTATATGGCTCATCTAATGCGCCACACGATATTCCGCGGCTGGTCGAGCTTTACTCGGCCGGGCGGTTGAAGCTCGACGAGTTGGTCACCCGCGAATACTCCCTCGACCAAATCAATGAGGGCTACCAGGATATGCGTTCAGGAAAAAACATCCGAGGGCTCGTCCGGTTCTGAAGAGAACCATGCTTCACTTCTCATGTTCACGTCCTTGCGCCGCTGCAGATTACACGCCGCCGGACCGCTTAGGCTGCTGCGCGTCGCGTCCTCCTTGCCCATCCTGAGGACGGCAAGCGTCAGCCACCTTGTAATCAATCCATCAAATTCTCGCGGAGGCTGAGATGACGGACGCAGGCACGACCACGGCATGCGAGGATGGGGCAGCTCGTTTCGTTGTCGCCCCGAAGGTGTGGACTACGCCGGAGCGACGAGCGCTGAGTCAAATGGCGCGGTCTTTCGTCGAACGTGAAATCGCGCCGAAGCTAGCGGAATGGGAGCGGGTGGGTGAGATCCCGCGCGACCTGCACCTCAATGCTGCCGAGGTCGGGCTTCTCGGAATCGGGTTCCCGGAAGAAGTCGGCGGCAGCGGCGGCAACGCGATTGACTCTGCACTGGTCACTGAGGCCATCCTGGCCGCAGGTGGGTCCACTGGCGTCTGCGCCGCCTTGTTCACCCATGGCATTGCCCTTCCCCACATTGCCGCCAATGGCTCCGAAGTCCTGATTGAACGATATGTCCGTCCGACGCTCGCAGGAAAGATGATCGGCTCGCTGGGCGTTACCGAGCCTGGGGCAGGCTCAGATGTCGCGAATTTGCGCACACGCGCAGTGCGCGATGGCGACACCTACGTGGTCAACGGAGCAAAGACGTTCATCACCAGCGGAGTTCGGGCGGACTTCGTTACTACGGCGGTACGCACCGGCGGACCGGGTTACGGGGGAGTTTCATTGCTCGTGATCGACAAGAATTCGTCTGGATTTGAAGTGTCCCGCCGGTTGGACAAGATGGGGTGGCGATGTAGCGACACCGCCGAGTTGTCTTTCGTCGACGTTCGCGTACCGGCTGAGAACCTGGTGGGGGCAGAGAACAGCGGGTTTTTGCAGATCATGCAGCAATTTCAGGCTGAACGGCTCGGCATCGCTGTCCAGGCGTACGCGACGGCGGATAGGGCTCTCGATCTCGCCAAGAGTTGGGCGCGGGAGCGTGAAACGTTCGGTAGACCGTTGACGGGGCGCCAGGTCATTCGCCATAAGCTTGCCGAGATGGCTCGACAGGTCGACGTGGCGTGCACCTACACCCGTGCGGTCATGCAGAGGTGGCTAGCAGGGGAGGATGTCGTTGCCGAGGTGTCGATGGCCAAGAACACCGCTGTGTATGCGTGCGACTACGTGGTCAACGAGGCGGTTCAGATCTTCGGTGGGATGGGCTACATGCGTGAGTCTGAGATCGAGAGACACTATCGAGACTGCCGGATTCTCGGAATAGGCGGCGGCACCAACGAAATCATGAACGAGATCATCGCCAAGCGTATCGGACTCTAGTTACTTGATACCAGTAAAGAAAGTTCTCACGAGCTGGGTCCACGGTGGCTGCTGGTGGGCGTCGGCGGTCTTGAGCTGGGGTGTTGCGGGGCGGCGGACGGGAGCGCCAGCGGACGGTAGCCGCCCCGCCCGGCTGCTTGGCTTATTGGCCGGTGAGGAGTCCGATCAGCGTGGCGGCGTTGCGGCCGAGGTGGTCGAGGGCTTGGCTGCCTTTGGTTTCGGTGGCTTGTGATGGGTAGCCGATGACGCCGGTGGGCGTGTAGGCGTGGATGCCGATGGTGGTCAGGTAGCGGCGGTCGGTGGCGGTGTGGTCGCTGGTCTGCCAGCCTTCGCGTAGGTAGTCGGGGTCGGTGGCGAGCAAGATGGAGGTCTCCAGTTCCCCGGCGTGCATGTCGTCGTGGCTGCTGCTATGGATGCCTGCGGCGGTTCGGGCCTCGGCCCAGTCTTCGCGGCTGGGGTAGAGCCCGACGTTGATGGGGGCCTTGGGCTGGTTGGCCTGCTGGACGACGTTGGTCAGTACAGCGTTGCCGCCGTGGCCGTTCACGATGATCAATCCGGCGGTGTTTTGTTGTGACAGTGATTCGATGATGTCAGCGACGATCGCGGCGAGGGTGGTGGCGCTGATGCTCACGGTGCCGGAGTAGGCCACGTGTTCGTGAGAGCAGCCGAATGTAACCGGCGGTAACTGAAACACTTTGTGGTGCTGACTGATTGACGATGCGATAGCACTGGCGATGAGCGTGTCGGTGCCGAGCGGAAGGTAGGGGCCGTGTTGCTCGAATGAGCCGACCGGCAGCACCGCGATAGAGCGGGCAGTTGCGGGGTCTGTGCTGGTGGTGTCGGGAATGACTCGACGGCTCATGCGATGACTCCTTGGGTGGCGTTTTTGATACGGCCGGCGAGCTGTTGCAGGATCGGGTCCTTGTTTCGTCGTCGTCGGCGGTCGCGCACGAGTGTGCCCGCCTTGGCCAGATGAAGTCTGGCCCGCTGCGAGGGTGCCGCGAGGTAGCCCGGGATCGCCGTGTCGGTGAGGGCCAGTGCTTGCTGGTATTCGCCGGTGGCGATATAGGCGTGCAGGAGCCGCATGTCGGCCAC
Organism: Mycobacterium sp. P7213; assembly: GCF_900604305.1. NCBI lineage: Bacteria > Bacillati > Actinomycetota > Actinomycetes > Mycobacteriales > Mycobacteriaceae > Mycobacterium > Mycobacterium sp. P7213. Next base: position 50,758 of record NZ_UWOA01000002.1, on the reverse strand, counting down.
GGTCTGATCGCGGTACTGGTGTGCGGTCCAGGCGTGATGGTGTCCGGCGAGCAGGGCGACGGCCTTGTCGGGGTCATCAATGCGGAGGTAGCCGAAGGCGATCTCGCTGGCGACGTAGGCGGCGTGGGCGTAGATCGCATGATCATGAGGATGGGGTTGCAGATCGCCGAGTTCGAGGGCAGCGGCGGCACGGCGATGAAATTCTCGCTCATTCTGGTTAAACAGCTCAGCTAGGGCCTGTTGGCGGGCGATACTGGCGGCCAGGCGACCCACGTCGCGCCCGTCGATCAGTTCGGCGGCCTCAGCAGCCAAGACGGCGGCCAGGTCGGGGTCGCTGCGGGTCAGGATGTTGGACTGGCGCATCAGGATCATGGCGTTGAATGCTGGGCCGGCTGTGCGCAGGTGCAGGGCAGCGGTGTGGGTGAGTTTCTCTGCGGCGGCGTGATCACCGACATCTTGGGCGATCCATCCAGCGACCTCGGCGGTAGCCCCGGCAGCATGCCGCATCTCGGTCTTGATCTGCGAAGGTGCGTGCGCAATCAGGGATTCGATCGTGGCAAGGTCGGATTCCACCAGGGGGCGGGCGTGCTGAGGGCCGAAGGTGTGCTCGACTTCGATATGGGCTTGTTGCCGGGACTCGATGACAGCGAGTACGTCGCGGTTGACAGGAAGTCGCACCAGCAGCGGGTGCGGCAATGCGGTGGCGATGGGCACGCTGAACAACTCGTCGGGTTCGACGCCGAACACCGCGGCGAGGTCTTCACGCCACATCGGGCCGAGCATCCCGGTTCGCTCGATCTGGGCGATCTTTTGTCGTAGGGACTCCCGTTCGGGTAGGTCGGCATCGCCACGTAGCTTGCGGACGTTTTCAACCTCGATTGCCAACTCACGCAGGCTGTAGCCGTAGCGTTTCCGGGCCGCGCTGAGCCGCTGCGCATTGAGTGCGCGGATCGGGTCGGCTGCGGCCATGGTGTCGATCATGCCGCATACATCGGCGCAGGTCAGCCAGGTTTGCGCGTTTGCGGTTATCACTGTTATCACTGCCCGTCACTTCCAGAAGCATCGCCGGTAGCGCTGTCCTTGATCCGCGGATGAACACGCCCGCGTGAGAACAACAAAGGAAGGACAGCACCGAGATGAAACTGAAAATCGATACGACCGGCGTGACGTTCCTGTGCACCCGGATTCCGGAGCAGCGCACCAATTTCGACACCGGTACGCCACGCATCGATAAGGCAACTGGTCAAGCGTTGTGGCAGGTGCAGTTGATCGCCCTGGACGCCACCGGCGGCGAGGTGCTCGCCGTCACTGTGGTCGGGGAGCCGAAGCTCACGGTCGGACAGCCGGTCGCGGTGTCGGGTCTGGTCGCGCTGCCGTGGTCGCAGGACGGCCGCTCCGGCATCGCGTACCGCGCCGAAACCATCACCGCCGCCGACCCGGCCGCGGCGGCCAAGCCGGCCCAGCCGCCCCGGTAACCAAGGCCTGGCCCGGCAAGCAACCGCAGCAGCGCGCGCTTGCCGGGTCAGCGCCCCCATCATCTTCCCGCCGTAGCGAAAGCAGATCCCCATGTCCAATACCCCAAACCGTAAGAACCACAACACTAATCAAACAGACGATGACTGGATCGGCGAGCTGATCTGGGCAGGAGTCAAAGCCACCGGACAGTTGCTGTGGTGGGCGATCCTGTTCCCCGCCCTGAGCATCCCCGCCGTTGCGGCGATCTGGGTCGGTGTTGGCCACGGCGCCCGCGCCGGGTTAGGGATTGCTCTCGCGGCGGTCGCGGCATATATCGGCTGGGCTGTGCTGGAACCGGCATCATTCACTCGGTGGGTGAGCGCACCGCTGCGGCACCGCTGGCTGGCGTGGTGGCGCTATCACCGCACCTGGGAATCGGTGTGCGCTCTGCACGGTTTGACCGCCAAACACGGCGAGCGCACCCTGGTACCGGCCGTCATCTCGGCGCGCATCGGCCATCACGCTGACGCCCTGACCGTGAAGGTCGTGACCGGCCAATGCCTCACCGACTGGCAGAAACGCGGTCCGGCGTTGGCGGCGGCGTGGCGGGCCGAGCGGTTGACAATCCGGGCCACCACGCCGGGGCAGGTGCGGATCATCATCGGTCGCGGTGATGTACTCGGCCAACCGATCGCGTTGTCCATGCCGCGCCTTGCGATCCCCGTTGATCTGGGCGCGGTGCGGGTCGGCATCACCGAAGCCCGCGCCTGGTGGCGCCTACCCGTGTTGGGTCAGCACCTCCTAGTTGCCGGTGCCACCGGGGCTGGGAAGGGCTCGGTGTTGTGGTCGCTGATTGCCGGACTAGCGCCCGAGGTCAAGTCCGGCCGGGTCAGGTTGTGCGTGATCGACCCGAAAGGCGGCATGGAACTCGGCGCTGGCGCAGCGCTGTTCACCCGGTTCTGTCACCACACCGGTGAACCCGTGGTGGTGCTGCTGCACGAGCTGGTGGAGCTGATGCAGGCACGCGCCAACCGGCTGCGTGGACACACTCGCCTGCACAACCCCACGCCCAGCGAGCCGCTGATCGTGTTGATCGTTGACGAGATCGCCGCACTGACCGCCTATGTCACCGACCGCAAACTGCGCACCGAGATCGAGCAGCTGCTGGGGCTGTTGTTGTCGCAGGGTCGTGCGGTCGGGATTTCGGTGGTGGCGGCGGTGCAGGACCCGGCCAAAGACACCCTGCCGGTGCGGCAGTTGTTCACGGTGCGGATCGGGTTGCGCATGACTGAGGCCACCCAGACCACGATGGTGCTCGGCCAGGGGGCTCGTGATGCTGGTGCCGAATGCGATCTGATTGCTGATGCCACCCCCGGGGTCGGGTACGTGATGATCGACGGCACCGCTGAGCCGGTGCGGGTGCGCGCCTTTCACGTCACTGACCGCGACATCGCCGGCTTGGCCCGCACCTTTCGGGCGCCGCGCACGGGCGGTGAGCATTCGCAGGGCCGGGAACCACAGTGAGTGCTCCAGCCGACGGTGTGGGCGGATCGGTGGTCTCGCTGCCGGGCCTGCCCACCACCACCGACTCCGCACGGGTGATCACCCAGATGGTTCGGCGCGCATCCTCTGCGGGTTTCGAGATGTGGTGGCGGCGTGTCGAATCGGTGGGATGCTGTGCTCACCCGATTCAGCTGGTCGGCGCTGGCTCTATTGGGCGCCGGCAGGTGGTGTGGACACGGTGCAACAACCGCCGAGCCAGCGTCTGCCCGTCATGCTCGGACCTGTACGCCCGTGACACCTGGCAGCTGGTGCACGCCGGTGCCGCCGGCGGCCACCACAACATGCCCGCCGAGGTCGCCGCTCGCCCACAGGTGTTCGCCACCTTGACCGCGCCGAGCTACGGCACGGTGCACCACGCCACCGGCGCGCGTTGCCGCCCCACATCGACGAGTCCAGGAAGCCGCTGTATTCATGGGAATCCAGTGCGGTGCAACCTAACCCATTCCGTCGGTGATCCAATAGTGGGCCAGCCGTTATGCGGCCAGTGCTACGACTACGTCGGGCATGTTCTCTTTACCTGGCATCTGCCCGAGCTGTGGCGCCGTTTCACCATCGCATTGCGGCGCGCCGTAGCAGCACAGTTGAGAGCACGTGGGATGGACCGGGGCTCGGTACGCGTGAGTTTCGTCAAGGTCGTCGAACTGCAAGCCCGTGCCATCCCGCACATCCATGCCCTGATCCGCCTCGACCCACCGTCAGCACCCACCACCCAGAGTGACCAGAACCATTACGGCCCCGCCGCCACCTGTGGCGGTGGGGAGCCCCGTTCGGGTGCCGGACCCCGCGGCTGGGTATCGCCGATCACCGCGGGCGAGCTGGCCACGCTGATTCAGAGTGCTGCGCGCCAGATCCGTGTTGACGTTCTCGCCCTCGATGGCGACGTACGCGAGCTGCGGTTCGGCACCCAGATCGACGCCCAACCGCTCAGCGGCGAAGCAATGGCCGAACCGGTCGGCGCAGCGCCGACAGCTCGCTTGTCGCCGCGCCGGGTGGCGGCATACCTGGCCAAATACGTCACCAAATCCCTGCAGGACTTCGGTATCACCGCCCGGCGACTCTCGACGGAAGCGATCGCCACCCTCGACGTCAGCGAACACGTCCGGTCGATCTTGACCACCATCGCCGAACTCGCCGAACGTGTTGAGCCGATGGCCGGAATTGGGCGATGGCTGCACACGCTGGGCTATCGCGGACACATCACCACCAAATCGCGGCACTACTCGACCACCATGGGCGCCCTGCGCGCCGCACGTGCGACCTGGACGAGCAAGAAAAACGCCAAACCGATTGAACACCAGGTTCATACGTGGCCAATCGGGCGTGACGTCCCTACAACGGAGGCGCAGGCCAGCCTGGATGCTGACGAGGTGCTCTGGAAGTTCAACCACGCCGGACACACCAGTGCGGGGGAGCGCACCCTCGTCTACTCCGCGGCCCTCCAACGCATCCACACCCGGCGCATTGGATTGGTGGAAGCCCGTCGTCAAGTCCGCGACCAGCATGGAGATCCGCCAGGGGGACACGATGGCTGACGGTTCCCAAACAGCACATCCTCACTCCGAGTACAACGGTCGCAGCGATGCGCCGACGATGTCAGAGGGAGGTGTTGAAATTGTCGTACCAGAGAGCTATTGCCTTCCGCATGAGGCCAACCGCGCGCTGGTGCGCGTCATAATGGCCGTGCGGGACCGGATGCTCGGATCAGACAGGGGAGTCGCGTGAGCCTGAGGTTCGCCTTCTACGGCCGAGTGAGCACGGAAGACGCTCAAGATCCGGAGGCGAGCCGTAGCTGGCAGAAGCGGCGCGCCACGGACCTAATCGGTCCGCACGGCGGAGTCCTTGTCACTGATTACTTCGATGTGGGGCAGAGCCGCTCGCTGCCGTGGAAGCGCAGGCCAGAGGCATCACGGCTGCTTGCCGATGTCGCCGGTCGTGACCGTGGCTTCGATGCCGTCGTGATCGGGGAACCCGCTCGGGCGTTCTACGGTCCGCAGTTCGCGCTGACTTTCCCGGTGCTCACGCACTACGGAGTCGGCCTGTGGGTGCCCGAGGTCGGTGGCGCGGTCGATCCCGGTTCTGAGGCGCACGACCTGGTGATGACTCTGTTCGGTGGCATGAGCAAGGGTGAGCGCGCTCGAATCCAGATGCGCGTGCGCACCGCGATGTCGACACTGGCGCAGGACACGACCAGATATCTCGGTGGTCGACCGCCGTACGGTTACCGGCTCGTTGATGCCGGCCCGCACCCGAACCCTGCCAAGGCAAGTCTTGGGCAGCGGCTGCACCGTCTTGAACCGGACCCCGCGACGGCGCCGGTCGTCGAGCGGATCTACCGCATGTACGCCGACGGCGCGGGCCTGCGCTACATTGCGCAGCGGCTCACCGACGACGGTGTGCCGTCTCCGAGCCAATACGACCCGGCACGCAATCGCCACCGTGACCCGCGAGGCTGGTCTCATTCGGCGATCCGCGCCATCCTCGACAACCCGACCTATCTCGGTGTGCGCGTGTGGGGCAAGCAGGAGAAATACGAAGTCCTGGTCAATCCTGACGATGTCGCTGCGGGGTATGAGACACGGATGCGGTGGCGCGATCAGGCTGCCTGGGTCGTGCCGGACCGCCGCACTCATGAAGCGCTGATCACCGACGAACTGGCGCAGGCCGTTCGTCTTCGCACCCAGACCCGGCGTGGTCCCGGCCTGGTGTGCAGCAGGGAATCGACGGTGCCGTATGCGCTTCGCGGAATCCTGTTCTGCGCTGTGTGTGGACGGCGGATGCAGGGCGCCGCTCGCGGCGGGAAGCAAGCAACACGCATCCTGTACCGATGTGAACTGGGTAAGTCGCGTTCTGTACCTGTAGACCTGACTGATCACCCGCGCACGGTCTACCTGCGTGAGGACGCGGTGACACCCCGACTCGACCAATGGATCGCCAGCCTGGCCGATCCAGAAGACCTGGCCCGCGGACAGGAAGTCGACCCGGGAGCCGGCAACGCCGCCTTGCTGCGCCAACTCAGCGAAGCGAACAGCAAGGTTGCCGCTTTGATTGCCGCCGTGGAGTCCGGCGTGGCTGTCGAAGATCTCACCGAAGCGTTGCGCCGCCGTAGCGCCGAGCGCGACGAACTGAAGGCGCGCCTGGAACGAGTCGAGCAACCTCGCGCCATGTCTGCTGCACAGATCACCGAATTGGTGCAGGAGTTGGGTGGGCTGGCAGCGGTGCTCGGTGAAGCAACCGGGCCGGAGCGTGCTCAGGTGTACGCAAGCCTGGGCCTACGTCTTGATTACGATCCCCACCTGCGACAAGTCAAGGCGACGGCCGACTTAAGTCGTGTCGCCGGATGTGTCCGAGGGGGGACTTGAACCCCCACGCCCGTTAATAGGGCACTAGCACCTCAAGCTAGCGCGTCTGCCATTCCGCCACTCGGACCAACCCGGCGCGGCCGGGCAGCTAAGGCTAACGGATGCCCTCCGCTGGACCCAAACCCAGCCCTCGCAACGCGATCCGCAGGAACGTGAAGTGGTAGTAAAGGTAGCTGTGACCGATTTCCCCGATCCCGCCGGCGCCGCAGTGGGCGAGGTGGTCGAGCTCGTCAGCACGCTCATCCGTTTCGACACCTCCAACACCGGAGAGCCGGCCACCACCAAGGGCGAGGCCGACTGCGCACGCTGGGTGGCCGGCCAGCTCGAGGAATTGGGGTATGAGACCGAATACCTCGAATCCGGTGCGCCCGGACGCGGCAACGTCTTCGCTCGGCTCAAAGGCAGCGACCCAAGCCGTGGGGCGCTGCTGATCCACGGGCATCTCGATGTGGTGCCCGCCGAGGCCAGCGACTGGAGCGTGCACCCGTTCTCCGGCGCGATCGAGGACGGGTATGTCTGGGGCCGCGGCGCGGTCGACATGAAGGACATGTGCGGGATGATGATCGCGGTGGCCCGGCACCTGGCCCGGGCCGGCATCACCCCGCCGCGTGACTTGGTGTTCGCATTCCTGGCCGACGAGGAGGCCGGCGGCAAGTACGGGGCGCACTGGATCGTCGAGAACCGCCCCGATCTGTTCGCCGGGGTCACCGAGGCGATCGGGGAGGTCGGCGGTTTTTCGCTCACGGTGCCGCGGCGCGACGGCGGGGAGAGTCGGCTGTATTTGATCGAGACCGCGGAGAAGGGGCTGTCCTGGATGCGGCTGCGGGCCCACGGCCGGGCCGGGCACGGGTCGATGATCAACGACGACAACGCCGTCACCACCCTGACCGAGGCGGTGGCCCGGCTGGGCCGGCACCGGTTCCCGCTGGTGCTCTCCGATGCCGTGGTGGAGTTTTTGGCCGCGGTCGGCGAGGAGACCGGGCACGCCATCGACGTCGACTCCCCGGACCTGGAAGGAATGATCGAGAAGCTGGGACCGATCTCGCGCATCGTCAACGCCACCCTGCGCGACACCGCGACCCCGACCATGCTGCAGGCCGGCTACAAGGCCAACGTCATCCCGGCGACGGCCGAGGCGGTAGTGGACTGCCGGGTGCTGCCCGGGCGCCAGGCGGCGTTCGAGGCCGAGGTCGACGCACTGATCGGCCCCGACGTGACCCGGGAATGGGTGGCCTACCAGCCGCCGGTGGAGACGACCTTCGACGGCGACCTGGTCGAGGCGATGAACGCCGCGCTGCTGGCGTGTGACCCCGACGCCCGGACCGTGCCCTACATGCTGTCCGGCGGAACGGATGCAAAAGCGTTCGCCAAGTTGGGTATTCGATGCTTCGGCTTCGCTCCGCTGCGACTGCCGCCCGACCTCGACTTCTCCGCACTGTTCCACGGAGTCGACGAACGCGTTCCGGTTGACGCACTGGAGTTCGGCACCCGCGTACTGCACCACTTCCTGACACACTGCTGACCAAACGACGAAGTTGATCCACTACGAGAGGACCAGTCATGACCACCACCCCCGACCCGTACGCCGCGCTGCCCAAGCTGCCGACCTTCACGCTCACCTCCACGTCGCTGACCGACGGCCAGTCGCTGGGCAAAGCCCAGGTCAGCGGAATCATGGGGGCCGGTGGTGAAGACGCCAGCCCGCAGCTGAGCTGGTCGGGCTTTCCCGAGGAGACCCGGAGCTTCGCGGTCACCTGCTACGACCCGGACGCACCCACCGCGTCGGGATTCTGGCACTGGGCGGTGGCCAACCTGCCGGCCACCTGCACCGAGCTGCCCGAAGGCGCCGGTGACGGCAGCCTGCTGCCCGGCGATGCGCTGACCCTGGTCAACGACGCCGGGATGCGCCGCTACGTGGGCGCCGCGCCGCCGGCCGGTCACGGGACGCACCGCTACTACGTTGCGGTGCACGCCGTCGACGTCGAGAAGCTGGAGCTGGCCGAGGACGCCAGCCCGGCCTACCTGGGCTTCAACCTGTTCATGCACGCGATCGCCCGCGCGGTGATCGTCGGCACCTACGAACAGAAGTAGCGCGCGCTAGCGGGCGGCGGACCCGACCGCCTCGGCCAGCGAGGCGAATCCGCCGTCGCGCAGCCGCTGGGCCAGACCGTCGTGGATGTTGCGGGCCCACAGGCCGCCGCCGTAGATGAAGCCGGTGTAGCCCTGCAGCAGCGAGGCGCCGGCGGTGATGCGCTCCCAGGCGTCGTCGGCGGTCTCGATGCCGCCCACACTGATCAGGACCAGCCGGTCGCCCACCCGGGCGTACAGCCGCCGCAGCACCTCCAGCGCCCGCCGCGCCACCGGCGGGCCGGAGATGCCGCCGGGCCCCAATTCGGCCACCCCCGGGGTCGCCAGGCCGTCGCGCGACACCGTGGTGTTGGTCGCCACGATGCCGGCCAGACCCAACTCCACACACAGGTCGGCGATGGCATCCAGATCGGTGTCGGCCAGATCCGGGGCGATCTTCACCAGCACCGGCTTGGTGGTTTCGACACGCACCGCGGCCAGGATGGGCCGCAGCGACTCGACGGCCTGCAGGTCGCGCAGCCCCGGCGTGTTCGGCGAGCTGACGTTAACCACCAGATAGTCGGCCAGCGGGGCCAACAGCCGGGCGCTGGTGCGGTAGTCCTGCACCGCGCCCTCGGGCGGGGTGACCTTGGTCTTGCCGATGTTCACTCCGATCGGCACGTCGGACCGGTGTCGCGCCAACTGGATTGCCAGCGCGGCGGCCCCGTGATTGTTGAAGCCCATCCGGTTGAGCAGCGCGCGGTCGTCGGGCAACCGGAAAAGGCGCGGCGCGGGATTGCCCGGTTGTGCCGCCGCCGTTACGGTGCCCACCTCGGCGTAGCCGAAACCCAGTGCCCCCCAAGCGTTCAGCCCGTGGCCGTCCTTGTCGAACCCGGCGGCCAGCCCGAGCGGCCCGGGAAAGTGCACCCCGAACACGGTGCTGGCCAGCAGCGGATCGTGCGGCGCGAGGCGGCGCTGCAGGGCCCGGCGCGCCGGCGGCGTCGCGGCGGCGCCGCGCAGCCCCGCGAACACGAGAGTGTGGATACGCTCGGCCGGCACCAGGAAGAACGCCCGGCGCACTGCGCCGTAGAGACCCATCGGGCTACAGTCCCGGCTGGTCGACGCAGCGGCGGCCGCTGATCGTCGTCGCCGAAGACTTCTTGCGGCGCAGCAGCACCCGCCTGCTCCCGTCGGTGTACAACCGCACTCGGGTCAGCTCCCAACCTCGGTATTCGGCTTCGATGGACAACCGGGTGGACGCCCCGATCCGGGTGACCTCCGGCGGCAGTCGCAGCGGAATCCATTCGTAGTCATCGGACAGGTCGGTGTCCCAGCCGACCGGCATCCGGCGGGGGCGCAACGCGGTCATTGTGGCCTCGTGGCGTGCTCGATCACCTGGACCCCGGCGCCGGAGCCCGACACCACGTACAGGGTGTCCGACTTCTCGTCCAAGGCCAGGGTGTTGGGTTGCTGCACGGTCGGATAGCGAACCTTCTCCACGGGGATTCCGGTGGTCAAATCGTAGCCGACCACGGTGTTCGTCCCGGTTTGCGACACCCAGGCAAACCCGCCCGACCCGGCCAGCCCGTAGGGGGCGTCCGGCACCGGATAGTCCTGGTGCAGCATCAGCGGATCCACGCCGTACACCAGCAGCCGGCCGCTGCGCGGATCGGCTGCCAGCACCGGCCCGTGCGCCGCGGCGGCCAGCGTGGTCGCGCCCTGGCCCGCCCGCAGCGCGTACTGCGGCTTGCCGTCGGTGCCGATGGTGGTCACCGACGTCTGGCCGCGGTCCAGCACCACCGCGATATCGCCCTGGGTCACGATCTGGTCGACCCGGGCGAAGATCTTGGCCCGCTCGGCGACCCGCGTGCCGTCCTCGGCCAGCGTGTACACCGCGCCGTCGGCGCTGCCCAACACCACGATTCCGTCGGCGCGCCGGCCGATCGCGGTGAACTCGACACCGGCGGCGCCGTCGACGTCGACGCGGGTGATGCCGCGGGTGGCCAGGTCGACGCTGTAGTAGCCACCGTTCCCGGACAGGTAGGCCGCGCCGTTGCCGTCGCCGGCCAGTGCGCTCGCCGAACCCGGCAGCGCCACCGCGGTGGGCGGGCGGCTCGAGTCGCCCACCAGGCCGAGCGTGGCGGCGGCCTGCGGGTCCGGGCCGGGGGACAGCACCGCCAGCAGTTTGGTCGCCGCGTCGAACACCGCGCCGGTGGCGTGGCCGGCCAGCGGCCGCACGGTGCCGGCCGGGCGCACCGCGGCGACCGGGGAAACCGCGGGCTCGGCCGGCGCGATCGTGGGCGGCGGCGCGGTGATGGGATTGGATGAGCACGCTGTGAGCAGCAGCAGCGGCAGCAACAGGCCTTGCAGGGACCGGCGTGGCCGGCGGGTGGAGCACTTGGGCACAGGACAGCTCTTCCAGCTCGTCTTGATGGCGGGTTGGTGCAGAGACCGATTCTAAGGAAGGCGGCGAGGTGAAGCTGGCATGTCCGGCCGAACAATAAGTTCGCTTAGGTGTAACCTCTCGGCCATGACTGTGGTCGATGACTGGCAGCTGGCATGTTCGGAGTTCCGCATCGAGGAGATCTGGACCGGGGCCTTCGCCAGTGGTTTCGGCGAGGTCGGTGACGGCCGCAGTTTCTCCTTCCACACCGAGCAGCAGAAGCTCGTGGTGGACATCTACCGGCCCCGGCTGGCCGGGCCGGTCCCGCACGACGAGGACGTGGTGGCCACCGCGAGCCGGCACCTGTTCGAGATCGATGTCACCGACGAGCGCAGCCTGGCCGCCGCGGTGCGTGACGTGGTATCCGGTCTGACCCGCTGACACCAGCCCGGTACGGTCGTCGTCGTGACTGAGGTCGTATCGGTGGTCGAGACGGCTGTGATGTCGTGGCCGCAGGTAGTCGTCCTGGCGATCGTCCAGGGCCTCACCGAGTTTCTGCCGGTCTCCTCCTCGGGACACCTGGCGCTGGTCTCCCGGCTGTTCTTCGCCGGTGACGCCGGCGCCTCCTTCACCGCGGTGACCCAAATCGGCACCGAGATCGCCGTGCTGGTCTATTTCGCCAAGGACATCGCGCGCATCGCCACCGCCTGGCTGTCCGGGGTGGCCTCGGCGCTGGCCAAGACCCCGCTGCCCGCCGAACGCAAGACCGACTACCGGATGGGCTGGTACGTCATCGTCGGCAGCATCCCGATCGTGATCGTCGGGGTGCTGTTCCAGCACTTCATCCGCGGCGACGTACGCAACCTGTGGGTGATCGCCTCCGCGATGGTCGGATTCTCGCTGGTGATCGCCGCCGCCGAGTATGTCGGCCGCCAGCGGCGGCATGCCGACCAATTGACCGTCAAGGACGGCTTCCTGGTCGGCGCCGCGCAGTGTCTGGCACTGGTGCCCGGCGTCTCGCGCTCCGGGGCGACCATCAGCGCCGGCCTGTTCCTGGGCATGGATCGGGCCCTGGCCGCCCGGTTCGGCTTCCTGCTGGGCATCCCGGCGGTATTCGCCTCGGGATTGCACGAACTGCCCAACGCCTTCAATCCGGTCACCGAAGGAATGAGCGCGACCGGGCCGCAGTTGCTGGTCTCGGTGGTGATCACCTTCCTGGTCGGTTACGCCGCGATCAGTTGGCTGCTGCGGTTCGTCAGCAGTCACACCATGTACTGGTTTGTCGGGTACCGGGTCATCGCCGGGACCACGATCCTGATCCTGCTGGCCACCGGGGCGTTGGCGGCCATGCCATGACCGTCATCCTGCTGCGCCACGGCCGGTCCACCTCGAACACCTCCGGGGTGCTGGCCGGACGCACCGAAGGCGTCGAACTCGACGAACTGGGCCGTGAGCAGGCCGCGCAGCTCGTCGGCCGGCTCGACGGCCTGCCGATCAAGGCGGTGGTGCGCTCACCGCTGCTGCGCTGCCGGCGCACCGTCGAACCGCTGGCCGCGGCCCTGGGGCTCGACCCCCTCGTCGACGACCGGCTGGCCGAGGTCGACTACGGGTCCTGGACCGGACGCAAGATCAGCGAACTGACCGCCGAACCGCTGTGGCGGGTGGTGCAGGCGCAGCCCAGCGCCGCGATCTTCCCCGAGGGCGAAGGGCTGGCGCAGGTGCAGGCCCGGGCCGTCACCGCGGTCCGCGATCACGACCGGCAGCTGGCCTCCCAACACGGCGCCGACGTGCTATGGGTGGCGTGCACCCACGGCGACGTCATCAAGGCCGTCATCGCCGACGCGCTCGGCGTGCATCTGGACGGCTTTCAGCGGATCACCGCCGACCCGGCCTCGGCGAGCGTGATCCGCTACACGCCGTTGCGCCCCTTCGTAATCCACCTCAACCACACCGGAGCGTCGTTGGCCGCCGCGGTGCACAGTGCACCGGCCGGCCCCGTCGGTGAAAGCGACGCCGTAGTCGGCGGATCCACCACCTAGGTCCACCTCGCCGAAGCCAGATACCGTCGGCCGCCGCAACTGCCGGTATTTTGGAGATGCCATGTCCCGAGCTATTCACGTCTTCCGCACCCCCGACCGTTTCGTGGCCGGGACCGTCGGCCAGCCCGGCAACCGCACGTTCTACCTGCAGGCCGTCCACGACGAGCGGGTGGTCTCGGTGGTGCTGGAGAAGCAGCAGGTCGCGGTGCTCTCCGAACGGATCGGTGCGCTGCTGCTGGAGGTCAACCGCCGATTCGGCACCCCGGTGCCGCCCGAACCCACCGAGATCGACGACCTGGACCCGCTGGTCACACCGGTGGACGCGGAATTCCGGGTCGGCACCATGGGGTTGGGCTGGGACTCCGAGGCGCAGACGGTGGTGGTGGAGCTGCTCGCGGTCAGTGACGCCGAATTCGACGCCTCGGTGGTGCTCGACGACACCGACGAGGGGCCGGACGCGGTGCGGGTGTTCCTCACCCCCGAGTCCGCGCGCCAGTTCGCCACCCGCTCCAACCGGGTCATCTCGGCCGGCCGCCCGCCGTGTCCGCTGTGCGACGAGCCGCTGGACCCCGCCGGTCACATGTGCGTGCGCACCAACGGCTATCGGCGGGGTGCTTTCGGGCCCGACGATGAGCCCGATGACACAGACATCTGACGACCGGGAGGCGTTGCACTCCGGGGAACTGGAGATCCTGGGCCGCATCCGCTCGGCGAGCAACGCCACCTTCCTGTGCCAGGCGAGGCTGGGGGAGCACCGTGTCCACTGCGTCTATAAGCCGGTCGCCGGCGAACAGCCGCTGTGGGATTTCCCCGACGGCACCCTGGCCGGCCGCGAACTCGGCGCACACCTGATCTCGGTTGAGTTGGGCTGGAATCTGGTGCCCTACACCATCATTCGGGACGGTCCGGCGGGTCCGGGCATGGTGCAGCGCTGGGTGGACCAACCCGAAGACGACGACCAAGCCCAGGATGCATCGTCGGCGCCCGGCCTGGTGGACGTGGTTCCCGGGGACCACGTTCCGGCGGGCTACCTGCCGGTGTTGCAGGCCTACGGCCACAACGGCGATCCGGTCACCCTGGTGCACGCCGACGACATCCGGTTGCGCCGGCTCGCCGTGTTCGACGTGGTGATCAACAACGCCGACCGCAAGGGCGGACACATTCTGTGCGGCACCGACGGCCGCGTCTACGGCGTCGACCACGGCGTGAGCCTGCACACCCAGGACAAGTTGCGCACCGTGCTGTGGGGCTGGGCGGGCACGTCGGTGACCGACCTGGACGACGAGGCGTTGCCGGCCCTGTCGCGGCTGCTGGTGGCGCTGGAGGGTCCGCTGGCGGCATCGCTGCAACCGCATCTGACCGCCGGCGAGATCACGGCCCTGCGCCGCCGCGTCGCCGACCTGCTGGAGCACCCGGTGATGCCCGGCCCGAACCGTCATCGCCCGATCCCTTGGCCGGCGTTCTAGTCCACGTCGGGGATACTGCCACTCGTGACGCTGACCGACGCGGCGCTGGCCGCCGAACTGGCAGTCGAGGCCGGAAAGCTCTTGCTGGCGGTGCGTGACGAGGTGGGCTTCGCCCAACCGTGGCATCTGGGCGACACTGGCGACGGCCGGGCCAACCAGCTGATCCTCCGCGGGCTGCGGGACGCGCGCCCCGGGGACGCGGTGCTCAGCGAGGAATCCCCGGACAACCTGGCCCGGCTGCGGTCGGACCGGGTCTGGATCGTCGACCCGCTCGACGGCACCCGCGAATTCACCACACCCGGACGCGACGACTGGGCCGTGCACATCGCGCTGTGGCAGCGCGGCGGCCCGGACGGGTTTGGCACCATCACCGACGCCGCGGTGTCACTGCCGGCCTACGACAACCGGAGCAACGTGGTCTTCCGCACCGACACCGTCGCCCGGCCCGCCACGCCTGCCGGACCGCCGGACCCCATTCGGGTCGCGGTCAGCGCTTCCCGAATGCCCGCGGTGGTCCGGCTCATCCGCGAGGTGTTGCCGGTGGAGCCGGTACTGATGGGTTCGGCGGGCGCCAAGGCGATGGCCGTGGTGCGCGGCGACGTGGACGCCTACCTGCACGCCGGCGGGCAGTGGGAGTGGGACTCGGCTGCCCCGGCCGGTGTGGTGCTGGCGGCCGGGCTGCACGCGTCCCGGATCGACGGGTCGCCGTTGCGCTACAACCGCCCCGACCCCTACCTGCCCGACCTGCTGATGTGCCGGCCCGACGTGGCGCCGATCCTGTTGGACGCCATGCGGCGGACGGTCCTGTAGCGAGTGGGCCTTACAGTCGTGGGCATGCAATCGTGGTCCGCGCCGGCCGTTCCAGTCCTGCCCGGGCGCGGCCCGGCGCTGCGCCTCTATGACACCGCCGACCGCCAGGTGCGTCCGGTGTCGCCGGGCCCGGCGGCCAGCATGTATGTCTGCGGCATCACGCCTTATGACGCCACCCACCTCGGCCACGCCGCCACCTATCTGGTCTTCGACCTGATTCACCGGCTCTGGCTCGACGCCGGCCACCAGGTGAACTACGTGCAGAACGTCACCGACGTCGACGACCCGCTGCTCGAGCGTGCCGAGCGTGACGGGGTGCAGTGGCAGGAGTTGGCGGCCAGCCAGGTGGAGTTGTTCGCCGCTGACATGACTGCCTTGCGGGTGCTGCCGCCTCGCGACTATGTGGCGGTTACCGAGGTCATAGCCGAAGTGGTCGAGTCGGTCGAAAAGATGCTGGCCGCCGGATCGGCCTACATCGTCGACGGCGAGTACCCCGACGTCTACTTCCGCGCCGACGCCACCGAGCAGTTCGGTTACGAATCCGGTTTCGACCGCGCCACCATGCTGGAGCTGTTCGCCGAGCGCGGCGGCGATCCGGATCGGGCCGGCAAGGCCGACCCGCTCGACGCCCTGTTGTGGCGCGCCGCCCGCCCGGGTGAGCCCAGTTGGCCCGCGCCGTTCGGGGCCGGCCGGCCGGGGTGGCATGTCGAGTGTTCCGCGATCGCGTTGAGCCGCATCGGCTCCGGTCTCGACATCCAGGGCGGCGGCTCCGATCTGGTCTTCCCGCATCATGAGTTCTCCGCCGCGCATGCCGAATCCCTTACCGGGGAGCGCCGTTTCGCCCGCCACTATGTGCACGCCGGGATGATCGGCTGGGACGGGCACAAGATGTCCAAGAGCCGCGGCAACCTGGTGCTGGTCTCCAAGCTGCGCGCTCAGGGGACCGATCCGGCCGCGATCCGGCTGGGGCTGCTGGCCGGGCACTACCGCAGTGACCGGTTCTGGGACGACGCCACCCTGGTAGCTGCCGAGGCGAGGCTGAACCGCTGGCGGACCGCGACGACGCTGCCCGCCGGACCGGCTGCCGATGACGTCATCGGCCGGGTGCGTCGTTATCTGGCCGATGACCTGGACACCGTCCAGGCGTTGGCCGCGTTGGATGGCTGGGCTACCGATGCGCTGGAGTACGGCGGCCATGACGCCGACGCACCGCGGCTGGTGGCCACGGCGGTCGACGCGCTGCTGGGAGTGGCGCTGTAGGACACCCGCGGCGGGAGTAGGTTGAGCCCATGTCTTCGATTCACTCCCAAGTCGTCTTCATCACCGGCGGCGCGCACGGTATTGGCGAGCAGCTGGCCCGCCGGCTGCACTCCCAGGGCGCCTCTGTGGTGGTGACGGACCTGGATGAGGCCGCCCTCAACACGCTGGCCGAGGATCTGGGTGACCGAGCGCTGACCGCCGTCGCCGATGTGCGGGATCTGGCCGCGATGCAGGCGGTGGTCACGCAGGCCACCGAGCGTTTCGGCGGCATCGACACCGTGGTGGCCAATGCCGGCATCGCCAGCTACGGGTCGGTGCTGAACGTGGACCCCGAGACGTTCAAGCGGGTGATCGACGTCGACGTGATGGGCGTGTTCAACACCGTGCGGGCCGCGCTGCCGTCGGTCATCGAGCGTCGCGGCTATGTGCTGGTGGTGTCCTCGCTGGCGGCGTTCAGTCCGCTGGCCGGGATGGCGTCCTACGACGTGGCCAAGGCCGGGGTCGAGCACTTCGCCAGTGCGCTGCGCCAGGAGGTCGCCTACCAGGGCGTTGAGGTCGGATCGGCGCACATGGCCTGGATTGACACACCCTTGGTTCGCGATACCAAGGCCGATCTGGGGGCGTTCGGCGAGATGCTGTCCAAACTGCCGTGGCCGCTCAACAAGACTACCTCGGTCGACAAGTGTGTCGACGCCTTCGTCGCAGGCATCGAGGGCCGTCGGCGCCGCGTCTACTGCCCGGGCTGGGTGGGGGTGTTCCGCTGGATCAAGCCGGTGCTGACGCTGCGGCCGGTGGAAGGCCCGTTCATCAAGGGCGCCGCCACCATCGTGCCGCGGATGGACGCCGAAGTCGCCGCGCTGGGCCGCTCCACCAGTGCCTACAACGAGAAAATGGAGAAGTAGACTCGCGGTTCAGCGTCGCCGGCGCCGCAGGTAGCGCTCGAACTCGGCGGCCAGCGCGTCGCCGTCGATCTTGTTCAACGCCTCGGTCATGTCGACCTCGGCGTCGCCGCGTTCCTCCAAAGAGGTCACGTAGTCGGCGATCTCGTCGTCCTCGCTGGCCATCTCGGTGACCGCCAGCTCCCACTCCTCGGCTTGGGCCGGCAGGTCGCCCAGTGGCACCTCGATGTCCAGGGCGTCCTCGACGCGGCGCAGCAGCGCGACCGTGGCCTTGGGGTTGGGTGGTTGTGAGACGTAGTGCGGTACGGCCGCCCAGAAGGTGACCGCCGGAATGCCGGCCGCCACGCAGGCGTCCTGGAACACCCCGGTGATCCCGGTGGGCCCCTCGTAGCGGGTCTCGGTCAGCCCGAATCGGGTGGCTGACTCCGCCGAGTACGCGGCGCCGGACACCGGCACCGGGCGGGTGTGGGGCGTGTCGGCCAGCAGCGCGCCCAGGATCACCACGGTGTCGACGTTGAGTTCTTCGATCACCGCCAGCAGCTCGGCGCAGAACGACCGCCAGCGCATGTTCGGCTCGACGCCGTGCATCAGCACGATGTCGCGGTCGCTGCCCGGCGGCCGGCAATGCGAAATGCGCATCGACGGCCAGACCAGCTCCCGGGTGACGCCGTCGAGCTGGCGAATCACCGGCCGATTCACCTGGTAGTCGTAGTAGGCCTCGTCGTCGATCTCGGCGATCAGCTTGGCTTCCCAGATGTTGTTGAGATGCTGCACCGCATCGCTGGCGGCGTCACCGGCGTCATTCCAGCCCTCGAACGCAGCCACCACGATGGTGTCGTGCAGTTCGGAAAGCGCGGGGCCGTCATCCGGTCGGGTCACAAGGCCAGGGTAAGGCCTGGGCATTGATCACGGGCCGCACCGGACCCGCGGAGTCGGCTTGTTCATCGGGGCATTCGTCTCGACCCCGGGCGACCACGTAGACTTTCCCCCGTCGAGAGGCGTTGCAACGGTTCGCCGGTCTCTGCCGGTGGCCGCCACGCTCGACAGAGTTAAGGACGCCTTCCGTCACGGAAGGAGCCCGCATGACCGCGCCCGAGGCCGAAACCTTCGCGCCCAACATCCGGCCTGACTGCACCGACGAACTCAAGGCTGCGCTGAGCCGGCGGATCATGGTGATCGACGGTGCGATGGGCACGGCCATTCAGCGGGACCGCCCGGACGAGGCCGGTTATCGCGGCGACCGCTTCACCGAGTGGCCTACCGCGCTGCAAGGCAACAACGACCTGCTCACCCTGACGCAACCGCAGATCATCGAGGGCATCCACCGCGAGTACCTGGAGGCGGGCGCCGACATCCTGGAGACCAACACGTTCAACGCGAACGCGGTCTCGCTGGCGGACTACGACATGGCGGACTTCAGCTATGAGCTGAACTACGCCGGCGCCGCGCTGGCCCGCAAGGCGGCCGACGAGTTCAGCACTGCGGAGAAGCCCCGCTACGTGGCCGGCACGCTCGGGCCGACGACGCGGACGGCGTCGATCTCACCAGACGTCAACGACCCCGGCGCCCGCAACATCTCCTACGACCAGCTGGTCGCCGCCTACCTCGAAGCCGCCAACGGCCTGGTCGACGGCGGCGCGGACATCCTGCTCATCGAGACGATCTTCGACTCGCTGAACTCCAAGGCCGCGGTGTTCGCCGTCGAGACGCTGTTCGAGGAGCGCGGTCGCCGCTGGCCGGTCATCATCTCCGGCACCATCACCGATGCCTCCGGGCGCACGTTGTCGGGCCAGGTCACCGAGGCGTTCTGGAATTCGATCCGGCACGCGAAGCCGATCGCGGTGGGCCTCAACTGCGCGTTGGGTGCCCCGGAGATGCGGCCCTACATCGCCGAGATGTCACGCATCGCGGACACCTACATCTCCTGCTACCCGAACGCCGGCCTGCCCAACGCATTTGGCGAGTACGACGAGTCGCCGGAGGCTCAGGCCTCCTACATCGCGGACTTCGCCGACGCCGGACTTGTCAACCTGGTCGGCGGTTGCTGCGGCACAGCGCCGGCGCACATCGCCGAGATCGCCAAGGTCGTCGAGGGCAAGCCGCCGCGTGAGCTGCCGGAGATCCCGATCGCCACCCGGCTGGCGGGCCTCGAACCGCTCAACATCACCGACGACTCGCTGTTCGTCAACATCGGTGAACGCACCAACATCACCGGCTCCGCCCGGTTCCGCAACCTGATCAAGGCCGAGGACTACGACACCGCGCTGTCGGTCGCGCTGCAGCAGGTCGAGGTCGGTGCGCAGGTCATCGACATCAACATGGACGAAGGCATGATCGACGGCGTCGCCGCGATGGACCGGTTCACCAAACTGATCGCGTCCGAGCCGGACATCAGTCGGGTGCCGGTGATGATCGACTCCTCCAAGTGGGAGGTCATCGAGGCGGGCCTGAAGAACGTGCAGGGCAAGCCGATCGTCAACTCGATCTCCATGAAGGAGGGCGAGGAGAAGTTCATCCGCGAGGCCCGGCTGTGCCGCAAATTCGGTGCCGCCGTGGTGGTGATGGCCTTCGACGAGCAGGGGCAGGCCGACAACCTGGAGCGCCGCAAGGAGATCTGCGGACGCGCGTACCGGATCCTGACCGAACAGGTCGGCTTCCCGGCCGAGGACATCATCTTCGACCCGAACTGCTTCGCGCTGGCCACCGGTATCGAGGAGCACGCGACCTACGGGATCGACTTCATCGAGGCCTGCGCCTGGATCAAGGAGAACCTTCCCGGGGTGCATATCTCCGGCGGCATCTCGAACGTGTCGTTCTCGTTCCGGGGCAACAACCCGGTCCGCGAAGCGATCCACGCGGTGTTCCTGTTCCACGCCATCAAGGCCGGTCTGGACATGGGCATCGTCAACGCCGGCGCCCTGGTGCCTTATGACTCGATCGACGCCGAGTTGCGGGAACGGATCGAGGATGTCGTGCTGAACCGGCGTCCCGATGCCGCCGAGCGGCTGTTGGAGATCGCCGAACGGTTCAACTCCGCGGAGAAGGCGGAAGATCCCGCGGCGGCCGAATGGCGATCCTTGCCGGTGCGCGAGCGGATCACACACGCCCTGGTCAAGGGCATCGACGCCGACGTCGAGACCGACACCGAGGAGCTGCGGGCCGAGATCGCCGCCGGGGGCGGTCGCCCCATCGAGGTGATCGAGGGCCCGCTGATGGACGGCATGAACGTGGTCGGTGACCTTTTCGGCGCGGGCAAGATGTTCCTGCCCCAGGTGGTGAAGTCGGCCCGGGTGATGAAGAAGGCCGTGGCCTACCTGCTGCCGTACATCGAGGCGGAGAAGCAGCCCGGTGAAGCCGAGCACACCAACGGCACCATCGTGATGGCGACGGTGAAGGGCGACGTCCACGACATCGGCAAGAACATCGTCGGGGTGGTGCTGCAGTGCAACAACTACACCGTGGTCGACCTCGGTGTGATGGTGCCCGCCGAGAAGATCCTGGCCGCGGCCAAGGAATACAACGCCGACATCGTCGGCCTCTCCGGCCTGATCACCCCGTCGCTGGAGGAGATGGCCGGCTTCGCCGCCGAGATGGAGCGCGAAGGCCTCGAGATCCCCCTGCTGATCGGCGGCGCGACCACCTCGCGCGCCCACACCGCCGTGAAGATTGCGCCGCGCCGCAGCGGTCCGGTGGTCTGGGTCAAGGATGCCTCGCGTTCCGTTCCGGTCGCGGCCGCGCTGCTCGACGACAAGCAGCGCCCGGCGCTGCTGGAGTCGACCGCGGCCGACTACGCGTCCCTGCGGGAACGCCACGCGCAGAAGAACGAGCGGCCCATGGTGCCGCTGGAGAAGGCCCGTGCGAACCGCACGCCGATCGAGTGGGACGGATACACACCGCCGGTGCCGGTTCAGGGTCTCGGCGTGCGGGAGTTTCTGGACTACGACCTCGCTGAGTTGCGCGAGTTCATCGACTGGCAGCCGTTTTTCAACGCCTGGGAGATGAAGGGGCGCTTCCCCGACATCCTCAACAATCCGGCTTCGGGCGAGGCTGCCCGCAAGCTGTACAACGATGCCCAGCAGATGCTCGACACCCTGATCGCGGAGAAGTGGCTGACGGCCAACGCGGTGATCGGCTTTTTCCCGGCGAACGCGGTCGGTGACGACGTCGAGGTCTACACCGACGACACCCGTACCGAGGTGCTGACCACGTTTCACAACCTGCGCCAGCAGGGTGAGCACCGGGCCGGCATCCCGAACCGGAGCCTCGGCGACTACATCGCCCCCAAAGAAACGGGTCTGGCGGACTACATCGGCGCCTTCGCCGTCACCGCGGGACTCGGCAGCGGCGAGAAGATCGCGGAGTTCAAGGCAGATCTCGACGACTACAGCGCGATCCTGCTGGAGTCGGTCGCCGACCGGCTGGCGGAGGCTTTCGCGGAACGGATGCACCAGCGGGTTCGCAAGGAGTTCTGGGGATTCCAGCCGGATGAGCAGTTGGACAACGAGGCACTGATCGCCGAGAAGTACCAGGGCATCCGCCCTGCCCCGGGCTACCCGGCCTGCCCGGAGCACACCGAGAAGGCGACGATCTGGAAGCTGATGGACGTCCACGAGCGGACCCGCATCGAGCTGACCGAGTCGATGGCGATGTGGCCCGGTGCCGCCGTCAGCGGCTTGTACTTCTCGCACCCGCAGTCGCAGTACTTCGTGATCGGCCGGCTGGCCCAGGACCAGGTCGCCGACTATGCGAAGCGCAAGGGCTGGACCTTGGTCGAAGCCGAGCGCTGGCTGGCCGCCAACCTCGGCTACAACCCGGAGGACTGAGCCCTGGTGCTGCGCGCGGTGCTGTGCGACATGGACGGCACCCTGGTCGATTCCGAGAAGTTGTGGGACGTGGCGATGGACGCGCTCTACGACCGCCTGGGCGGGGTGCTGACCCCGGAAGTCCGGGCGTCCACGGTCGGCGGGTGTGCCGAGGACACCATGCGGATCGTCTACCACGACCTAGGGCTGCCGCTCGATCCGGCGGCCATGGCGGCCTCGGCGCGCTGGTTGCACGACTTCACCGGTGAGCTGTTCGATGCGGGCCTGCCCTGGTGCGACGGCGCCCGGGAGCTGCTCGACGAGCTGGCCGGCGCGGGGATGCCGACCGCCCTGGTGACCAACACCCCGCGGATGCTGGCCGAGCGGGCGCTGGGCAGCATCGGCCGGCATTACTTCGCGGCGGTGGTCTGTGGTGACGAGGTGCCCGCGGGCAAACCGGCCCCGGATCCCTACCTGCGTGCCGCCGAGCTGCTGGACACCGATCCGCGCTGGTGTCTGGCGGTGGAGGACTCGCCGACGGGTGCCGCCGCGGCCGAGGCGGCCGGATGCGCGGTGCTGGTGGTGCCCAATGCGCTGCCGGTGCCGGCCGGCGCCCGGCGCCACCAGGTGCGGTCCCTGACCGGGCTCGGGCTGAGCGACCTGCACGAAATCTGCGCCCAGCTGGCCGACTCGCAAGCGGTTGCCGCCGGAAACCGGCGTGACCCGTCCTGATGCCGCATGAAACAATCCCTGCTCGTGAAGACCTTCGAGGAACTGTTCGCCGAGCTCGGTGAGCGTGCCGCGACCCGGCCGGCCGGCAGCGGCACCGTGGCGGCGCTGGACGCCGGTGTACACACGATCGGCAAGAAGATCCTGGAGGAGGCCGGCGAGGTGTGGCTGGCCGCCGAACACCAGTCCGATGAAGACCTGGCCGAGGAGATCAGCCAGCTGCTGTATTGGACCCAGGTGCTGATGATCTCGCGCGGGCTGACGCTGTCCGACGTCTACGGGAAGCTGTGAGCATGTTGCGTGTTGCGGTGCCCAACAAGGGGGCGCTCAGTGAGGCTGCCGCGGCAATGCTGTCGGAGGCCGGCTACCGCAGCCGCGCCGACGCCAAGGATCTGACCGTCATCGATCCGGCCAACAAGGTCGAGTTCTTCTTCCTGCGGCCCAAGGACATCGCCATCTACGTCGGGTCCGGTGAACTCGACTTCGGGATCACCGGACGGGACCTGGCGGCCGAGTCGGGGGCGCCGGTGGCCGAGCGGTTGGCCCTGGGTTTCGGCTACTCGCGATTCCGTTACGCCGCTCCGGCCGGGCGGGACTGGGTTGCGGCGGACCTGGCCGGCCAGCGCATCGCCACCGCCTACCCGAACCTGGTCCGCAAGGACCTGGCGGCCAGGGGCATCGAGGCCACCGTCATCCGGCTCGACGGAGCGGTGGAGATCTCCATCCAACTCGGGGTGGCGGACGCGATCGCCGACGTGGTGGGCTCCGGGCGCACCCTTCGCCAGCACGGTCTGGTGGCCTTCGGGGAGTCGCTGTGCGATTCCGAAGCGGTGTTGATCGAAGGCGCACAGGCCAACGGCCGCAGTGCCGAGACTGCTGCCGCCCGCGACCAACTGGCCGCCCGGGTGCAGGGCGTGGTGTTCGGTCAGCAGTACCTGATGCTCGACTACGACTGTCCGCGTGCGGTGCTCGAACAGGCCGTCGCGATCACCCCGGGCCTGGAGTCGCCGACGATCGCTCCGCTGGCCGACCCCGACTGGGCCGCGGTACGCGCTCTGGTGCCGCGGCGCGAGGTCAACGCGATCATGGACCAGTTGGCCGCGATCGGTGCGAAGGCCATCCTCGCCTCGGACATCAGATTCTGCCGATTTTGAGCAGTCCCGGTAGCTGAGCCTTTGCCGTGTTAGCGTCCGGTGATCGACTCGACTGGCCCGGGAGGTAATGGTGACGCATTTCATCGTGCTGGTGCTCGCGCTTTTCATCGGTGCCGTTGCCGGACTGCGCGCGTTTACCGCGCCGGCAGTCATGGCTTGGGCGGCCGCCCTGCAGTGGATCAACCTGAACGGGACGTGGGTCGAGTGGCTGAGCCATCCGGTGACCGTCACCGTTTTGACTTTGCTGGCGGTCGGTGAACTCGTCACCGACCAACTGCCCAGTACACCGGCGCGTACCGTGCCGATGCAGTTCGGCGCGCGGATCGTGCTGGGCGGGTTCGCCGGTGCGGTGCTCGGCACGGCCTGGAACTACACCTGGACGGCGCTCGGCGCGGGCATCATCGGTGCGGTGATCGGCACCCTGGTCGGTTTCCGGGTACGCCAGCGCCTGGTCGCCGCCAACGGCGGCCGCGATCTGCCGATCGCGCTGGCGGAGGACGCCATTGCGGTGCTGGGCGGTTTCGCGATCGCCGCGCTGACCGCGGTGGTCTGAGCCCTTTCAGCGTCGCTGCACCAGCAACGCCTGCGCAGACGTGCCGATGAATCCGTCGGCGTCGAACAACTCGGCGGTGGTGACGCCCACCCCGTCGGGGCCGATCGAGGCACGGGCGCGCAGTCCGAAATCCGCTCCGGTCGGCAGCCGGTGCAGGTGCACGACGGTGTCGGTGTTCATGAACATGTACTCGTCGACATCCAGGGCGGCACCGACACCGTTCGCGGAGTCGACCACCATCGCCAGCCGCTGCAGGGCGGTGGTCGGCTCGCTGTCCACCAGGTGGACCTGCGGACTCAGCCAGGCCACCGCGGAGCCGTCGGGCGCATCCGGCTGGACTCGCCAGCGCACCGACTGGGCGTAACCGCTGGCCTGGGCGAACCACTCCGGCGGCGGCAGCGACGGCCCGCTGACCAGTGGCGCATACCGGTCGCAGGACACCGCGGTGGTGTCGGAGGTGGCCAGTGTCCAGGCGCTCAGCCGCGCCACCGGCCGGTCGTCGTCGCGGGTGAACATCTGCGCTTCCAGCAGCGCGATCCGCCGGCCGGGCCGCTGCGTCCGGGCCGAAACCCGCACCGGGGCCACCGGTATCGCCCCCAGGATGTCCAGGCTCAGTCGGGCGATCCGCTGATCCGATCCGTCGAGCAGTCGCTCGATCTCGCGGGTGAGCAGCGCCAGCGGTGGAGACCCGTGCTGTAGCCGGCCCCAGTTGCTGCGGGTCAGGTCGGTGGATTCATAGACCACGTGGTCGGTGCTGCCGGACCCGGCCGCGCGCCGGTAATAGCTGCCGGTCATGCCGCACTGTCGGCCGGCCAGCCGGGGTAGGGCGGCGGGGTTCCCCCGAATGCCGGGCACAGCGCGCGGTGCGCGCACCAGTCACACAGTCGTGACGGCTGCGGGCGGAAATCGCCTGTGGCCCCGGCGGTTTGGATGGCCTGCCAGATGGCGATCAGAGTTTTCTCGAAACGCAGCAACTCGTCGTGATCGGGGGAGTAGTCCAGCAGCTGCCGGTCGGCCAGATAGATCAGCCGCAACCGTGCGGGCATCACGCCGCGGGACCGCAGCAGGGCCACCGCGTAGAACTTCATCTGGAACAGCGCCTTCGACTCGGCGGCCTCGGACAGCCGCCCGCTAGCCGACGGCGCGCGGCCGGTCTTGTAGTCGACCACCCGCAGCTCTCCGGTCGCCGAGACATCGATGCGGTCGACGAAGCCGCGCAACAGGGTGCCGTCGGCCAGCTCGACCTCGATTCGCTGCTCACAGCTCTGCGGGTCGAATCGGCGGGGATCCTCCAGCCGGTAGTAGCCGGCCAGCAGCCTGCGTGCCTCGGCGATGAGCTGCTCGGCGTCCAGCCCCGAGCCCACCTCCGGGGAGGTGCTGATCAGCTGCTCCCAGGCCGGTGTCACCAGCTCCCGGGCAGTCTCGGGATCGCGCTGAGCTGCCGGCAGCGCGTAGAGCCGCTCCAGGGCGCCGTGGACCACCGAACCACGCAGTTGCGCAGCCGACGGCGGCTCCGGGAGCCGGTCAATGGCCCGGAATCGGTACAGCAACGGGCACTGTTTGAAGTCGGCCGCCCGCGACGGGGATAACGCAGGCTTGCTCATACTTGCGAACCCTACGGGCATGCACCGACAACGCCGCTCGCACACGCTGCGTAGGGTGGACGGCTGTGTCCGAATCCGGGATTTTTCAGGCGGGCGATCGGGCCCAGTTCACCGACGCGAAGGGGCGTCGCTACACCACGGTGCTGGTCCCCGGCGGTGACTTCCACACCCACCGCGGGGCCATCCCACACGACGAGGTGATCGGGCTGCCCGACGGCAGCGTGGTCAAGTCGGCCAACGGCGACCCTTTCCTGGTGCTGCGCCCACTGCTGGTCGACTACGTGATGTCGATGCCGCGCGGAGCCCAGGTCATCTATCCCAAGGACTCCGCGCAGATCATCCACGAGGGCGACATCTTCCCCGGGGCGCGGGTGCTCGAGGCCGGCGCCGGATCGGGGGCCCTGACGCTGTCACTGCTGCGAGCGGTCGGGCCCGAGGGCAAGGTGATCTCCTACGAGCTGCGTGACGATCACGCCGTGCATGCCCGCGCCAACGTCGAGACCTTCCTCGGGCGTCAGCCCGACAACTGGCAGCTGGTGATGGGCGATGTGGCCGACTGCGACCTGCCCGACGGCTCGATCGATCGGGTGGTGCTGGACATGCTGGCGCCGTGGGAGGTGCTGGGCACCGTGTCGCGAGTACTGGTTCCCGGTGGGGTGCTGGTGATCTACGTCGCCACGGTCACTCAGTTGTCCCAGGTGAACGAGGCGCTGCGCGAGCAGCAGTGCTGGACCGAGCCGCGGTCCTGGGAGACCATGCAGCGCGGCTGGAACGTAGTCGGCTTGGCGGTGCGGCCCCAGCACGCGATGCGTGGCCACACCGCGTTCCTGGTCTGCGCTCGCCGGCTGGCGCCGGACACCGTCACCCCCACCCGGCTGGGGCGCAAACGGGGTCGGCCGTAGCGGCTCAGGACGTCGTCGTCAGCAGCGAGGCCACCACATCGGTCTCGGTGCGGGTTTGCAGGGCGCGCACCAGTGCCGGCTGTGACCGGACAAGATGTCCGACAAAGGCGTAGGCGTCGTCGGTGTCGAGCAGATAGGCCGCGGCGCGGATCAGCTTGCCGGTCTCCTGAAGCTGCTGGTGTCCGGTCAGGCCGGCGTACGCCGGTAGTCCGGTGTTGAGCACCGTCGGGTCGTACTTGATCGGGTCGCCCGGGCCCGGTCGTCCCATCGGCTGGTACTGGACCTTGTATTTGTCCAGCATCGCCTTGTAGCAGCGGCTCAGCGCGGCAAGGTAATTCGCGTCGGCGACTAGGTCGGCTCCGACGAAGCCGACGACGATGCTGGGAGCGGCGATCACGTTCGTCGCCACGTTCCCCGCGATCGAGGCATCGGTCACGGTGCAGCTGACCGCTAGATCGAAGTTGCCGCCGGGATCGTTCACCGTCAGATCCAGCACGGTGTCGCTCGCGGTGTAGTCCACTCGCACCCGCCGCACCGACGTCACCGGATTCTCGCCGGTGTAGCCGTCCACCGGGAGCGTCACTTGCACAGTGCCCGAACCGGATACGGCGATTCCCCGAATGCTCCAGCTTGCGCGCGGGGTGCGATACCGAGTCCACACCAGCCGGATCCGAGCGGTCTCGGACACCGAGTACAACACGTACTCGTAGTGGTTGTCGGCGATGCAGCACGCCGGGATGGTCGCGCAGGCACGGCGGACGGCGGGGTCGGTCGTCAGGGTTCCTCGCGACACCTCGCGCCGGCCGGTCTCGGTCACCTTGGCCTCGAGTTGCGCGCCGTAGTCGTCGTCGATCGGGATGATGGTGGCCCCGTGCCGGATCGACCAGTACGACTGCACTCGCACATCGTTGACCCAGGCGCGCTGCCGTACCGTTCGGCCGCTGACTGTCGAATCGCTCCAGTCGCAGATCTCGCAGTTGCCGTCCAGCGGTTCCCGTCGCCAGCCGTCCGCCTCGGGGTCGGTCAGGATCTCCACCAGCTCGTGGCCCAGAGTCGACATCGTCAGCTCGATATCCTCGGTCGCCGGGTCGAAGTAGCGCACCCAGCCCGCCCAGTAGCGATCGGTGTCGAACGGGAAATCGAACGTGTAGTCCGTCGAATGCGCGCCCGCGACGGCGCCGCCGGCCACCGTAAAGCCCTGGGGCATCAGGACAATGAAGGCGAGTCGCGGGCCGTCGTCGGGATCGGGGAACACGCCGTCGTCGATGCTGTCCTCGATCAGCCCCAGTACCCGGCGCATTGTCGTGGTGGAATCCACGGCACCCAGCGGCGGAGCGGGGGAGAGCACGGTGACCGAGCCTCGCCAGGTCGGGGCGCCGGGGATGTAGTACTGCGCCAGCTCACTGAAATAGCGGCTCGCCAAGAGGGCCTGCGTGCGGGACTCGATCAGACCGCGCTGAGCCGAACCCGCGCCGTTCCACCAGGCACCCCAGAACACCAGCTGTACCGGCGTCTGTGCGCCGCCGAGTACGCCGTGGTGATAGGCCACCGCCGACCCGTCGTGGGAGTTGTCGGCGAAGACCAGCGCTGGCACCTTCGGGCGTGACCACGCCCCGCTACACGAGTGATCGTCACGCTGATACGTGATGATCGGTATGGAATCCGGTGTCTCGTCAACGACGCTGACGATCAGCCGTTGCTCGATGGGCATTCTCGGAGTATGCGCCGGTTGTGAGCGGTTTATCGCGGGTTCGCCGCGCCGGTTTCGACTGGTTTTTGCGGCCCCTGCCGGTGTCGCTGTGGGGTGAGACTCAGGGTGTCGGCGGCGCCGCCGGCTCTGTTTTGCCGGTCCGGGCGTTGCCGAACGCCAGCAGGGTCTTGGCGGTCTCCTGCGACAGCTGCCAGTCGCCGTGCTGGGGAGTGAACTCCATCGGGAAGAAGAACGTGCCGGTGGCGGGATCGGCCGTGGTCACCGTGACGTCCGCGGTCACGTTGCCCGGGTTGCGGTCGGACCAGCCGAGAGCGGCGGCGTCGAGGCTCAGCGGCAGATAGCCGCCGTCTTTGAGGGCGGTGGCGAACTTGTCGATGGTCGCGGCGTCGGCGGGTTTGGCGCCCTCGACCAGTGCCAGCTTGTCCGCGCCGGGCACCTCGGGGTCCGACAGCCGGTACAGCACATCGGTCAGCGCCTCGGGAGCCGGCAGGGCCGCCGACGGAACCGGGCCGGGAACCGCCGTCGTCGAGGTCACCGGGATCTCGGCCACCGGCTCCGCCGGCTGGTGCCCGTTACAGCCCGACAGCATCACCGTTGCCGCCGCGAGCGCGGCGGCAACGGTGATGCGATGCCGGTACATCAGATCCGTGATCAGTTCGACGTCAGCTGCGACAACGACAACAGCGAGGACCGGGAGAGTTTCCAGCCACCCTGGTCGACGAATGTGAGATTCACCGTGTGCGGCTCCAGCTTGGGGCTGGACGCGGTGACGTCGGCGCTGGCCGATCCGGGGCCGGCCGGTACCACGTTGGCCACGCTGATCGACAGCGGAAGGGCACCCTTCTTGAGCGCCTTCTGCAGCCGGTGGTCGATGGCACCGGTCTCGACCGGGCCCAGGCCGCCCTCCACGAGGTCGGACTTGCCGGCGGCGGGAACACCGGGGTCGGCCAGCGTGTTGAGCACGCTGGCCAGCTGCTCCGGGGCCGGTACGGCGGCGGCCGGGTCCAGCGGCAGCGGGGCGAAGAACACCGTCGTCGGCGCCTCGGCGGCAGCAGGCGCCGGTGTTGCCAGGTAGCTCACAGCTGCGGCGGCCGCGCCGGCGGCCGCAATCGCCGCCACCCGCGTGGCGAGGGATTTCACGTTCATTCGGATCCTTTCTGGGCCGTTTTGATCACCCGATTTGAGAGCGAGGCTAGCAGCGGAGCCGGTGTGTCGGATTGCCACAGAGCACGCGAATGCACAATGGCCGGTAGCGTTGAGGTATCCGTCGCTTCAACTTCCAGTTCGGGAAAGGAGCGCACCATGAGCAACATGGAAGAGTCGCCGCGTCCTGAGGCTTTCGACGCGTCTGGGGGGCCGGGCACGCCCGGTGATGACTTCGCCGAGTTGGAAGAACTGCGCCGCGAAGCCGCGGTGCTGCGCGCACAGCTCGAGAACACCCCGCAGGACACCGCCCGCGTGGGCCGTGACGTGCGTCAGCTCGAAGCGCACATTGACTCGCTGACCGCGCGCAACTCCAAGCTGATGGACACCCTCAAGGAGGCGCGTCAGCAGTTGCTGGCCCTGCGCGAGGAGGTCGATCGACTCGGTCAGCCGCCCAGCGGTTACGGGGTGCTGCTGGGCAGTCACGAAGACGACACCGTCGACGTGTTCACCTCGGGTCGCCGGATGCGGCTCAACATCTCGCCCAACATCGACGTAGCAACCCTCAAGAAGGGCCAGACGGTCCGGCTCAACGAGGCGCTGACGGTCGTCGAGGCCGGCAAGTTCGAGTCGGTCGGCGAAATATCCACGTTGCGCGAAATTCTGTCCGACGGGCACCGCGCGCTGGTTGTGGGTCACGCCGATGAGGAGCGCATCGTCTGGCTGGCCGAGCCGCTGGTCGCCGCGGATCTTCCCGACAGCAACCCGGACGCGCTGTCGGATGACTGGCGTCCCCGCAAGCTGCGCCCCGGTGACTCGCTGCTGGTCGACACCAAGGCCGGCTACGCCTTCGAGCGCATCCCCAAGGCCGAGGTCGAAGACCTGGTGCTCGAGGAGGTGCCCGACGTCAGCTACGGCGACATCGGCGGTCTGACACGCCAGATCGAGCAGATCCGCGACGCCGTGGAACTGCCGTTTCTGCACAAGGACCTCTACCGCGAGTACGCGCTGCGCCCGCCCAAAGGCGTGCTGCTCTACGGTCCGCCGGGCTGTGGCAAGACGCTGATCGCCAAGGCGGTCGCCAACTCGCTGGCCAAGAAGATGGCCGAGGTGCGCGGCGACGACGCCCACGAGGCCAAGTCGTACTTCCTCAACATCAAGGGCCCCGAGCTGCTGAACAAGTTCGTCGGCGAGACCGAACGCCACATCCGGCTGATCTTCCAGCGCGCTCGCGAGAAGGCCTCCGAGGGCACCCCGGTGATCGTGTTCTTCGACGAGATGGACTCGATCTTCCGCACCCGCGGCACCGGTGTCTCCTCGGACGTGGAAACCACCGTCGTGCCGCAGCTGTTGAGCGAGATCGACGGCGTGGAGGGGCTGGAGAACGTCATCGTGATCGGCGCCTCCAACCGCGAGGACATGATCGACCCGGCGATCCTGCGGCCCGGCCGTCTGGACGTCAAGATCAAGATCGAGCGCCCGGATGCCGAAGCCGCGCAAGACATCTTCTCGAAGTACCTGGTCGAGACGCTGCCGGTGCACGCCGACGACCTCGCCGAGTTCGGCGGCGACCGCGCGGCCTGCATCAAGGCGATGATCGAGAAGGTCGTCGACCGGATGTACGCCGAGATCGACGACAACCGGTTCCTGGAGGTCACCTACGCCAACGGTGACAAGGAAGTCATGTACTTCAAGGACTTCAACTCCGGGGCGATGATCCAGAACGTGGTCGACCGGGCGAAGAAGAACGCCATCAAGTCGGTTCTGGAGACCGGCCAGCCCGGTCTGCGCATCCAGCACCTGCTGGATTCGATCGTCGATGAGTTCGCCGAGAACGAGGACCTGCCCAACACCACCAACCCCGATGACTGGGCGCGGATCTCGGGCAAGAAGGGCGAGCGGATCGTCTACATCCGCACCCTGGTCACCGGCAAGAGCTCCAGCGCCAGTCGTGCCATCGACACCGAGTCCAACCTGGGCCAGTACCTGTAGCGCTAGCTGCTGTACAGCGAGTAGCTGTTGGTCAGGTCGTCCTGCAGCACGCGGGCCATCTCGACGGTGGTGTCCACCCGCAGAGGGCTGGTCAGCACGCGCGCCTGGTAGGTCCAACCCGGTGGCAGCGTGAGCCGGTCGGCGAGCCCGGCGAGGTCGGCCCGGGACAGGTTCGCATCGACGACCTGGCTCCAGGTCTGCATGACCCACCGTCGGCCGTCGGGGTCGATCAGCTCGTAGATCTGCTCGCCGGCATCGAAGACGAAGACGGCGTGGCGGCTCACCTCGTTGACGGTGTAGGGGCCGGGGTTCATCGAGGACAGCGCGACTTGGGCCTGCTTGATCATCTCGAGGCCGCCGAAGGTCTTGGTCTCGCGTGGGCCCTGCGGCGCCTTTTCGATGGTGTTCATCAGCCAGTAGCGCGGGCCGTTGAGTAGGGCGGCGGCCGCGCCGTTCTCGGTGGCGATGGCCTGCGCGTCGAGGGCGGACCACAGCTGCGCGGGGCAGTCGTTGAGGCCGAAGGTGTTGTAGACGACCGCCTGCGGACCCGAGTCGCCGATCTCGACCAGCAGCACTTCGCCGTAGCGTTTCCCGGATACGTCGGTGGTGTGCCGGCGGGCCTGCTCGGTGGACATTTCGGTGAAATTAGCCACTGACCTCGGCGACGTCAACGCCTCTGGCGGTGTGATTCCTCGTCCCCTCTAGGCTGAACGTCATGCAGCGGATCATCGGAACCGAAGTCGAATACGGCATCGCTTCGCCGTCCGATCCCACCGCGAACCCGATCCTCACCTCCACCCAGGCCGTGCTGGCCTACGCCGCCGCCGCGGGAATCCCGCGCGCCAAGCGCACCCGCTGGGACTACGAGGTGGAGTCGCCGCTGCGCGACGCCCGCGGCTTCGACCTGAGCCGCTCAAGCGGCCCGCCGCCGATCATCGACGCCGACGAGGTCGGCGCGGCGAACATGATTCTCACCAACGGGGCACGGCTCTACGTCGACCACGCCCACCCGGAGTACTCCGCGCCCGAGGTCACCGACCCGCTGGACGCGGTCATCTGGGACAAGGCCGGCGAGCGGGTGATGGAGGCCGCGGCGCGCTATGTGGCCAGCGTCCCGGGCGCGGCCAAGCTGCAGCTGTACAAGAACAACATCGACAACAAGGGCGCCTCCTACGGCACCCACGAGAACTACCTGATGAGCCGGCAGACGCCGTTCTCGGCGATCATCGCCGGTCTGACCCCGTTTCTGGTGTCCCGGCAGGTGGTCACCGGGTCCGGGCGCGTCGGGTTGGGTGCCGCGGGCGATGAACCGGGCTTTCAGCTCTCCCAGCGCGCCGACTACATCGAGGTCGAAGTCGGCCTGGAGACCACCCTCAAGCGCGGCATCATCAACACCCGCGACGAGCCGCACGCCGACGCCGACAAGTACCGCCGGCTGCACGTGATCATCGGCGACGCCAACCTCGCCGAGACGTCGACGTATCTGAAGGTGGGCACCACCGCGCTGGTCTTGGATCTGATCGAGGAGGGCCCCGAGCACGGGATCGACCTGAGCGATCTGGTGCTGGCCCGACCGGTGCGCGCGGTGCACGTCATCAGCCGCGACCCGACGCTGCGGGCCACCGTCGCACTGGCCGACGGCCGCGAGATGACCGGCCTTGCGCTGCAACGGATCTACCTCGACCGGGTCACCAAGCTGGTGGAGAGCCGTGATCCCGATCCGCGCGCCACCGACATCATCGAGACCTGGGCCCGGGTGCTCGACCAGCTTGAGCGTGACCCGATGGAGTGCGCCGACGTGCTGGACTGGCCGGCCAAGCTGCGGCTGCTGGAGGGCTTCCGGCAGCGGGAGAACCTGAGCTGGTCGGCGCCCCGCCTGCACCTGATCGACCTGCAGTACTCCGACGTGCGGCTGGACAAGGGCCTGTACAACCGGCTGGTCGCCCGTGGCTCGATGCGCCGCCTGATCACCGAACAGCAGGTGCTGGCCGCGGTGGACAACCCGCCGACCGACACCCGGGCCTACTTCCGCGGTGAGTGCCTGCGCCGCTTCGGGGCCGACATCGCCGCCGCGAGCTGGGACTCGGTCATCTTCGACCTGGGTGGGGACTCGCTGGTGCGAATCCCCACCCTGGAGCCGCTGCGTGGCAGCAAGGCGCACGTCGGAGCTTTGCTGGATTCGGTGGACAGTGCCGCCGAACTGGTGCAACAACTCACCACCTAGACCCCGAGCAACGTCGGCGCCGACCGGTAGGGTGGAGAAACCGGCCGCGGTAATGCGCGGCCGATGAGATTCAGGAGGCAGCAATGGCTCAGGAGCAGACCAAGCGCGGCGGGGGCGGCGGAGACGACGACGATCTCACCGGCAGCACTGCGGCGGGCCAGGAACGCCGAGAGAAGCTCACCGAGGACACCGATGACCTGCTCGACGAGATCGACGACGTGCTGGAAGAGAACGCCGAGGACTTCGTGCGCGCGTACGTCCAAAAGGGCGGCCAGTGACCTGGTTGTCGCGTGATCGTCTGCCCCTCAACTCAGCAACCCCAGGAATCGCGCTCACCGGCGTAGGTCTGTCGTCGTTTTCGGAGTTCCTGCGGCTGCAGGCTCCGGAGCTGTTGCCGACCGGCGCGGGTGCCGCGTACACCGGTGGGGTGGGTGAGCAACTGCCGCACGGCACCACCATCGTCGCGCTGAAGTACCCCGGCGGGGTCCTCATCGCCGGTGACCGCCGTTCTACGCAGGGCAATATGATCGCGGGCCGCGACGTGCAGAAGGTGTACGTCACCGACGAGTACACCGCGACCGGCATCGCCGGCACCGCGGCCATCGCGGTCGAGTTCGCCCGGCTCTACGCGGTGGAACTGGAGCACTACGAGAAGCTCGAAGGCGTCCCGCTGACGTTCGCCGGCAAGGTCAACCGGTTGTCGACGATGGTGCGCGGCAACCTGGGGGCCGCGATGCAGGGCCTGGTGGCGTTGCCACTGTTGGCCGGTTACGACATCGATGCTGAGGACCCGCAGACCGCGGGGCGCATTGTGTCGTTCGACGCCGCCGGCGGCTGGAACGTCGAGAGCGAAGGCTACCAGGCGGTGGGCTCGGGTTCGCTGTTCGCCAAGTCGTCGATCAAGAAGCTCTACAACCGGATCAGCGACGCCGACTCCGCGCTGCGGGTCGCCATCGAGGCGCTCTATGACGCCGCCGACGACGACTCCGCCACCGGTGGCCCGGATCTGGTGCGGGGCATCTATCCGACCGCGGTCACCATCGACACCGACGGCGCCGTCGACATCGCCGAGGAGCGGATCGCCGAGCTGGCCCGTCTGGTGGTCGAGAGTCGAACTCGTGGCGGGGATTCGGGGTCGGAGACCAAGCGGGGTAAGAAATGAGCTTCCCGTACTTCATCTCGCCCGAGCAGGCGATGCGCGAGCGCAGCGAGCTCGCGCGCAAAGGCATCGCCCGCGGTCGCAGCGTAGTGGCGTTGGCCTACGCCGACGGCGTGTTGTTCGTCGCGGAAAACCCTTCGCGCTCACTGCAAAAGATCAGCGAACTCTATGACCGGGTGGGCTTCGCCGCTGCCGGCCGGATCAACGAGTTCGAGAATCTGCGCCGCGGCGGCATTCAGTTCGCCGACACGCGCGGCTATGCATATGACCGGCGTGACGTCACCGCACGCCAGTTGGCCAACGTCTACGCCCAGACCCTGGGCACCATCTTCACCGAGCAGGCCAAGCCCTACGAGGTGGAGTTGTGTGTTGCCGGCGTCGCCTACCAGGGCCAGACGAAAGCGCCTGAGCTCTACCGGGTCACCTACGACGGGTCGATCACCGATGAGCCGCACTTCGTGGTGATGGGCGGCACCACCGAACCGGTCACCAACGCGCTCAAGGAGTCCTACGCCGAGAACGCTGAGTTGGCCGACGCGCTGCACATCGCGGTCAACGCGCTCAAACAGACCGACACCGGCAACGGTGGCGAGCCGCGCGAGCTGGGGCCGGGCACCCTGGAAGTGGCCATTTTGGATGCCAACCGGCCCAAGCGCGCGTTCCGGCGGATCAACCGTGCCGCATTGGAATCACTACTGCCGCAAGCTGGCTCGTCGGGGGAGACGTCAGGCGAGGCCGCTGACTAGGTGCGTCTATGCCCAAGAAATACGGGGTCAAAGAGAAGGACCTAGTCGCCAACCACATCGTCGACCTGGTGTTGGCGGGGGAGCTGCGCACCGGCGACCGGATCAACCGCGATGCGGTCGCGAGCGCTTTGGGAGTCAGCCGGCTGCCGGTACAGCAGGCGATTGATCAACTCGAGCACGACGGGCTGTTGGTCAGCCGCTACCACCGCGGGGTTTTCGTCGAGCGCTTCGATGAGGCGGCTGTCCTCGAACAGCACGAGTTGCACGGTGTGCTCAATGGGATCGCGTCAGCGCGTGCGGCCACCAACCCGACGCCCCGGGTGCTCGCCGAACTCGACGTGCCGAACAGGAGCCCCCGCTGTTGTTTGTCGGCGATCCGAAAAGCTCGCCGGTCGCCGTAGCGACACAGGCACTTCTCACCGGTGCCGCCGCCAGCCCGGGCCGTGCCCGCGGACGGGCGCGGGTGGTGACCGACCCCAACGCGTCCGTCGAACTCGGCGCTGACGATGTGCTGATCGCGCGGACCACCGACCCGTCGTGGGTGGTGCGGTTCATGGCGGTTGCCGGGATGGCCATCGATGTGGGCGGCACGTTGTCGCACGCCGCGATGATCGCGCGTGAGCTCGGAATCCCCTGTGTGATCGGAACGGGCAACGGTACCCACGCCATCCCGGAAGGCGCACTCGTCGAGCTCGACGGCTCGCAGGGCACCGTGCGAATCCTCGACGCGCGGTCTACCGATCGACCCGAAACCGCTTGACTCGCGCACCCGCGCCGGATGCCAGTTCCACTCGGCTGCGCGGAACGCCGAAATGCTCTGCCAGAACCCGGATGACGGCGGCGTTCGCCTTGCCGTCTACCGCGGGTTCGCGCACATAGACGGTCAGCGCACCGTCGTCGTCGGTCTCGACCAGGGGGCCCTTGCGGCTGCCCGGCTTGACCTTGACGACGACGGTTTCTGCCATCGCGCAGAAACTACCGGGCGACGATCACCGAGGAGCCGTGACCGAACAGGCCCTGGTTGGCGGTGACGCCCACCGTGGCGCCCTCAACCTGACGGCCGGTGGCCTGACCGCGCAGCTGCCAGGTGAGCTCGCACACCTGGGCGATGGCCTGCGCCGGAATCGCCTCGCCGAAGCAGGCCAGCCCGCCGGACGGGTTCACCGGCACCCGGCCACCGAGGGCGGTGGCACCGCTGCGCAGCAGCTGTTCGCCTTCGCCCTTGGCGCACAGGCCCAGGTGCTCGTACCAGTCGATCTCCAGCGCGGTGGACAGGTCATAGACCTCGGCCAGGCTGACGTCCTCGGGGCCGATTCCGGCCTCGGCGTAGGCGGCGTCCAGGATCTGATCCTTGAACACCCGCTCCGGGGCCGCCACCACAGCGGTGGAATCGGTTGCGATGTCCGGCAATTCGGGCAGGTGCTGCGGGTAGCGCGGGGTCACGGTGGACACCGCGCGCACCGACGGCACACCCTCGAGCGAACCCAGGTGCTTGCGGGCGAATTCCGCGCTGGCCACGATCAGCGCGGCCGCGCCGTCGGAGGTGGCGCAGATGTCGAGCTGGCGCAGCGGGTCGGAGACCACCGGACTGGCCAGCACGTCGGCAACCGCGGATTCCTTGCGGTAGCGGGCATTCGGGTTAGTCAAGCCGTGGCGAGAGTTCTTCACCTTCACCTGTGCGAAGTCCTCGGAGGTGGCGCCGTAGAGGTCCATCCGGCGGCGCGCCAGCAGCGCGAAGTACACCGGGTTCATCGCCCCGATCAGGTGGAACCGCTGCCAGTCCGGGTCGTTCTTGCGCTCACCGCCGACCGGGGCGAACGCGCCCTTGGGGGTGGTGTCGGCGCCGATCACCAGCGCCACATCGCAGAAGCCGGCCAGGATCTGGGCCCGGGCGCTCTGCAGCGCCTGCGAACCGGAGGCGCAGGCGGCGTAGGACGACGACACCGGGACGCCGTTCCAGCCCAGCTTCTGGGCGAACGTCGACCCGGCGATGAAGCCCGGGTAGCCGTTGCGGATGGTGTCCGCGCCGGCGATGAACTGGATCTGCTGCGCGTTCAGGCCGGCGTCGGCCAGCGCGGCACGCGCGGCGACCACGCCGTACTCGGTGAAGTCACGGCCCCACTTGCCCCACGGGTGCATGCCCGCGCCCAGGATGTACAACGGCTCAGGCATTGGAGTCCACCTTCTTCCACGCGTAGACGGTGCGCGTCACGCCGTCGTCGTCGGTGTAGAGCGGCATGGTGGTCAGCTCCATCTCCATGCCGACCTTCAGGTCCGCGGCCAGGGTGCCCTCGACGACCTTGCCCAGCACGATCAGGCCCTCGTCGGCCAGCTCCACCGCGGCGATCGCGAACGGCTCGAACGGGTCGCTCGGCGGGTAGGGGGCCGGCGGGGAGTACCGGTTCTCGGTGTAGCTCCAGATCGTGCCGCGCCGTGACAGCGCGACCGGCTCCAGCACGTCGCCGTCGCAGGCGGGGTTGGGGCAGTTGTTCTCACGCGGCGGGAACACATAGGTGCCGCACTGCGGACACTTCGCGCCGATCAGGTGGGGGAGGCCGGCGTCGTCGGTGGCGTACCACCCGTCGATCGCGGGCTGCGAGGCTACATCTGGCACCCGGTCAGCGTACCGAACGACGGCGGTGAAATTGAAACGTGTTCCAGTCACCGGGCTGACGGGTGCTGCGACCTATGGTGGCGAGGTCAGACACGGAAACGGAGGGATTCGGCAGTGGTGATCGTCGCAGGACATCTGACGGTGGATCCCGGTCAGCGGGACGACTACCTGCAACAGTGCCGCGACGTCGTGCGCCAGGCGCGCCGCGCATCGGGGTGCCTGGGCTTTGCGATCACCGCCGACCTTCTCGACCCGAGCCGGGTCGACATCTTCGAGCGTTGGGAATCGCGGGCCGCGTTGGACGCGTTTCGCGGCAGCGGGCCCAGCGATGAGCAGGCCGCCGCGATCCTGTCGGCCGCGATCGCCGAGTACGACGTCACTGAGGAGCGACCGCTGACCTGATGTCCGCGGCAGTGCATAGAGTTGTCCCCGTGAGTCAGACCAAACCGACGCTGCTGCTCCTCGACGGAAACTCGCTGGCGTACCGCGCGTTCTATGCCCTGCCCGCGGAGAACTTCAAGACCCGCAGCGGCCTGACCACCAACGCCGTCTACGGGTTCACCGCAATGCTGATCAACCTGCTGCGCGACGAGGCCCCGACCCACGTCGCCGCCGCGTTCGACGTGTCGCGCCAAACCTTCCGCTCCGAACGCTTCCCGGAGTATAAGGCCACCCGTTCGAGCACCCCCGATGAGTTCCGCGGCCAGATCGACATCACCAAGGAAGTCCTCAACGCGCTGGGCATCACCACGCTGTCCGAGGCCGGTTTCGAGGCCGATGACCTGATCGCCACGCTGGCCACCCAGGCCGACGCCGAGGGTTACCGGGTGCTGGTGGTCACCGGCGACCGCGATGCCCTGCAATTGGTGAACGAGAACGTGACCGTGCTCTACCCTCGCAAGGGTGTCAGCGACCTGACCCGCTTCACCCCGGACGCGGTCGTCGAGAAGTACGGTCTGACCCCGGTGCAGTACCCGGACTTCGCCGCGCTGCGCGGCGACCCCAGCGACAACCTGCCGGGCATCCCCGGGGTGGGGGAGAAGACCGCGTCGAAGTGGATCAGTGAATACGGTTCGCTGCAGGGGCTGGTGGACCAGGTCGACACCGTCAAGGGCAAGGTCGGAGATGCGTTGCGCGCCAACCTGTCCACCGTGATCCTCAATCGCGAACTGACCGACCTGGTGCGCAACGTGCCGCTGGCCCAGACGCCGGACACCCTGCGGCTGGTGCCCTGGGATCGTGAGCAGATCCATCAGCTCTTCGACGACCTCGAGTTCCGGGTGCTGCGCGACCGGTTGTTCGACACGCTGTCCACCGCCGGCGGCACAGTCCCCGAGGCCGAGGAGGGCTTCGAGGTGCGCGGCGGCGCGCTGGAGCCCGGCACCGTCGCCTCGTGGCTGGGCGCACACGCCGCCGACGGCCGGCGCACCGGGCTGGCCGTGATCGGCACCCACCGCAGCTTCGACAGCGACGCCACCGCGCTGGCCCTGGCCTCGGCGGACGGCGAAGGCGGCTACATCGACACCGCGGCGCTGACTGCCGAAGACGACGCCGCGCTGGGCGCCTGGCTGGCCGATCCGGCCAAGCCCAAGGCGCTGCACGAGGCCAAGCTGGCCATCCACGACCTGGCCGGGCGCGGCTGGAGCCTGGACGGCGTCACCTGCGACACCGCTCTGGCCGCCTACCTGGTGCGGCCCGGGCAGCGCAGCTTCAGCCTCGACGACCTGTCGGTGCGCTACCTGCGCCGGGAGCTGCGTGCTGAATCCGATGAGCAGCAACAGCTTTCGCTGCTGGACGACACCGAGGGCATCGACGATCAGGCGGTGCAGACCGCGATCCTGCGGGCCCGGGCCGTCACCGACCTGGCCGACGCGCTGGATCTCGAACTGGCTCGCATCGACTCTTCGGGTCTGCTCGCCGACATCGAACTGCCCCTGCAGCGGGTGCTGGCCGAGCTGGAGACCACCGGGATCGGTGTGGACCTCGATCACCTGAGCCAGCTGCAGAGCCGGTTCGGAGACCAGATCCGCGACGCCGCCGAGGCGGCCTATGCGGTGATCGGCAAGCAGATCAACCTCGGTTCGCCCAAACAGCTGCAGGTGGTGCTCTTCGACGAACTGGGCATGCCCAAGACCAAGAAGACCAAGACCGGCTACACCACCGACGCTGACGCGCTGCAGACCCTGTTCGATAAGACCGGCCATCCGTTCCTGGAGCACCTGCTGGCCCACCGCGACGTCACCCGGCTGAAGGTGACCGTCGACGGATTGCTGAAATCGGTTGCCTCCGATGGCCGGATCCACACCACGCTGAATCAGACCATCGCGGCGACCGGCCGCTTGTCGTCCACCGATCCCAACCTGCAGAACATCCCGATCCGCACCGACGCCGGCCGCCAGATCCGCGACGGCTTCGTGGTCGGGCAGGGCTACCCCGAGCTGATGACGGTCGACTACAGCCAGATCGAGATGCGCATCATGGCGCACCTGTCGGCCGACGAGGGTCTTATCGAGGCGTTCAACACCGGCGAAGACCTGCACTCGTTCGTCGGGTCGCGGGCGTTCTCGGTGCCCATCGACGAGGTCACCCCGGATATGCGCCGTCGCGTCAAGGCGATGTCGTACGGCCTGGCCTACGGGTTGAGCGCCTACGGGCTGGCCTCCCAGCTCAAGATCTCTACCGAAGAGGCCAAAGAGCAGATGGACGCCTACTTCGACCGGTTCGGCCGGGTCCGCGAGTACCTGCACGAGGTTGTCGAGCAGGCCCGCAAGGACGGCTACACCTCCACGGTGCTGGGCCGGCGGCGTTACCTGCCGGAGTTGGACAGCAGCAACCGTCAGGTCCGCGAGTCCGCCGAGCGGGCTGCGCTCAACGCCCCGATCCAGGGCAGTGCGGCCGACATCATCAAGGTCGCGATGATCAACGTCGACCAGGCGTTGAAGGCCTCGGGACTGCAGTCACGGATGCTGCTGCAGGTGCACGACGAATTGCTGTTCGAAGTGGCCGACGGCGAACGCGAGCCGCTGGAGGCGCTGGTGCGCGACAAGATGGGCAGCGCCTATCCGCTCAGCGTCCCGCTGGAGGTCGCGGTCGGCTACGGGCGATCCTGGGACGCTGCCGCGCACTGATCCTTCGGCGGTGGCCGTTGTCAGCCCCGAACGCTATAGTCGAACGTATGTTCGAACGGTTGTCGCGGCCGCCCAGCGGGGCTTCGGTGGCGGAGTTCAGTGCGTGGTTTTTGCAGCGTCATCCGCGTGCCACGCCGGAGTCGGCGGCGTTACTGGATCGGGTGTGTGTGTCGGCGCGGGCGGAGAATCGGGCGGCGGCGGCGCAGTTGGTGGCGATTGGGGAGTTGTTTGCGCTGCGGTTGAGGTGCTGTGGTGAGACCGAGCAGTGGGCAGTCGATACCGAGGCGGCGGTGGCTGCTGAGGTGGCGGCGGCGTTGCGGATCAGTCAGGGCTTAGCGGCTAGTCGGTTGCACTATGCCCGGGCGATGCGGGAGCGGTTGCCGCAGGTGGCAGAGTTGTTCAAGGCCGGTGATATTGATATCCGGTTGTTTCAGACGATGGTGTATCGCACCGGGTTGATCACCGACCGGCAGGTGCTGGCGGAGGTGGATGCGCAGTTGGTGGCGCAGGTGCTGCGGTGGCCGTCGCTGACCGTGAGCCGGTTGGCGGCCAAGATCGACAAGATCGTGGCCCAGGCCGATGCTGATGCGGTGCGCCGCCGCAAGGAGCGGCAGGCCGAACGCGAGATCGCCTTCGGGAACTTTGTTGAAGGGGGTCTGTCGGAGATCCAGGGCAGCCTGTTCACCACCGATGCGCGGGCGGTGGACACCGCGCTGGATGCGTTGGCGGCCACGGTCTGTGAGCACGATCCCCGCACCCGTGAACAGCGCCGTGCCGATGCCCTGGGGGCGTTGGCGGCGCGGGCGGACCGGTTGGGTTGTCGCTGCGGGCGCCCTGATTGCGCGGCGGGGGGTCGTGCGGCGGCCACGCCGGTGATGATTCATGTGATCGCCGAGCAGGCCACCGTGGACGGCACCGGGGATGCGCCGGGTTCCTTTGTCGGAGCCGGTGCGTTGATTCCGCCGGAGTTGATCGCAGAGCTGGCCAAGTCGGCCCGGTTGGTGTCGGTCATCCATCCCGCCGATGCGCCACCGGAGCCGGGGTATGTGCCCTCAAAGGCACTGGCTGATTTTGTGCGGTGCCGGGACCTGACGTGCCGCTGGCCCGGCTGTGACCGCCCGGCGGATGACTGCGATCTGGACCACACCATCGCCTACGCCGACGGTGGACCCACCCACGGGTCGAATCTGAAATGTTATTGCCGCACCCATCAGCGAACCTGGCAAGTACACTACACCCATGAGAGCTGCTGTCTACACCCGAATCTCGGTCGACCGCGCCGGGGAATCACTCGGCGTTCAGCGTCAGCTAGACGATTGCCGCGCCCTGGCCGACACGCTGGGCTGGACCGTCACCGAGACGTTCACCGACAACGACCGGTCAGCGACATCTGGCAAGCCGCGTCCCGGTTTCGAGGCCCTGCTGGCCACAATGGCAGCCGGTGAGGTTGACGCGGTGCTCGCCTGGCACCCGGACCGCCTCTATCGCCGGCTCAGTGACCTATCCCGGCTGCTCGACGTGGCTAAGGGCGTTGAGTTTCGCACCGTCACCGCCGGGGAAATGGACCTTTCGACGCCGACCGGGCGC
The DNA here is from genome assembly GCF_900604305.1 of Mycobacterium sp. P7213. Lineage (NCBI taxonomy): Bacteria > Bacillati > Actinomycetota > Actinomycetes > Mycobacteriales > Mycobacteriaceae > Mycobacterium > Mycobacterium sp. P7213. The sequence continues at coordinate 7,409 of NZ_UWOA01000002.1, read as the reverse complement.
ATGGTCGCCAGCATCATGGGCGCTGTCGCCACGGCCGAAGTTGAGCACGCCGGAGACCGCAAGCGCCGTGCCGCCCGCCAGCTCGCCGAATCGGGGGCGCCGAAGTGGCGCAGAGCGTTCGGCTACTTGGACACGCCCAACGGGCCGGTGCCCGATCCCAAGGTGGCCCCGCTGGTGAAAGAGGCGTATGCCGCGGTGCTGGCCGGTGCATCACTGAACGACGTGTGCAGACTGTGGAATGACGCCGATGCGCTGACGATCAACGGCAAGCGTTGGACGCCACCGCAAGTCAGCAACTACTTGCGCAAGCCCCGTAATGCCGGGCTACGGACCTATCAGGCCGATCCGCACGAATGCCGCCGGGATGACGTGGTGGGCCGCGGAACCTGGGCACCGCTGGTCGACGAGAGCCTGTTTTGGTCGGTGCAGGCGGTGCTTGGCGATCGTAAGCGCCGGCCGGGACCGAAGTCGGTGCGGCGGCACCTGCTGACCGGTGTGCTGCAGTGCGGCAAGCCGGGATGCGGCGGCACCCTGTCGGCGCTACAGCAGCAGAATCGGGAGCTGGCCTACGTGTGCAAACGCTGTCGCGGGGTGTCGATCCGGCAGAGCCACATCGAGCCGATGATCTATCAGTTGGTGGCCGGCGCCCTGGCCGCGCCCGATGCCGTCGACCTACTCAAGGCCGAACAGCATGACACCGCCGAGGCCGAGGCCCTGCGGACCGAACGTGCCACGCTGACAGCACGTCTCGATGAGATCGCCGACGAACGCGCGGACGGGCTACTGACCGGCGCCCAGGCCCGTCGCGCTACCGACCGGATCAACGAGAAGCTGGCGGCCATCGAGGCACGCCAGGCCGACCAGGACCGGCTGCGGGTGTTCGACGGCATCCCGCTCGGCACACCGGAGGTCGCCGCTGCGGTCGAGAAGCTGTCGCCGGATCGACTACGGGCTGTCATGGATGTGCTGATGACGGTCACGGTGATGCCAGTCGGAAAGGGCGGCAAGGAATTCAAGCCGGAACGGGTGCAGGTGACATGGAAGTAGCGCCGTCGGCTTCGGCTGTTCGCTCATATCAACGAGCACGATATTGCGCTCGGCCTTAGACCTTGTTGGCGACAAGGTCGGGACTCCGCTCGACTCGCCGTCGCTTTAGAGCACTAGGAACGCTTGACTCTCCTGCTACCGTTATGAGTGGCACGCGGAGTTAGCCGAATGCCATACGCGGACGACCAGCGGTAATAGGTTGGCGTGGCCGACGGGTCACATACGGAGACGGCCACGGTTAACGGCCGGTGAATGTAATAACGCTGACGGGCGCATTCACCGAAGGTCGTCTCAAAATGCCTGTATCTGGCGATGTTTCACGTCACCGCGCGCAAGTAGCGCGCCGCTCACAGTCCTATCCCTCCAACCATCCGCGCGTGGTCGAGGCCAAGCGCGACCTGGCCGAAGCGAATGCTCGGCAGTACATCGAGAGTGTTCTCGCCCAGCGTCCACCGCTGACCGATGAGCAACGGAACCGTCTGGCCGAGCTGCTGCGGCCGGTGCGAGGTGGTGCCGCGTGACCACCCGCCAGCGGGGAGGCCCGCCAAAAGAAGTAGCGGCCCCACTCCCCAGCAGGACCGCCACCAACCACTCCGCTGTCCAGCTTAGCGAATCTCTCCGCGTTTCGTGCCCTGAATGTGCGGTGCGTGACCAGCGATGCACCTGCGCGTTCTACGCAAACTGGACTACGTGGCCGACCTCGCCGAACGAGTCAGTGCCGCAGCAGTTGCGTCGGCGTGAAGGTGCTGCGAAACGGTCACCCCGGCTTGCGTGCGGACGCCGCGACCCCATCTCGCGGGGGTGGTGGTGATGGTGCGCAACGAAATTGAAAGCGCGCGACTGGACACCATTGCACGTCGCGCCGAGCGTGGCTTGGGCGTTGACTGTCGGTGTCTCGATTGTCGTCGCCCGTTGCGGGCACCGGGAAGTATTGCGGTGCAGCGTGGCCCTGTATGCCGTTCCCGCTCGGCGGTGATCGCATGAGTGATGTCGAACGGGGCCGGGAACTGGCCCAGTCGGGCGTGTACGCGCTCACTGCGTTATCGGCGGCGCATAACGCTTTCCGCAAATGGCTCGGCGACGAGTACGACACCGATGCCCTCGATGCTGTCCTCGCGACAGCGGCGGTGGAACGGCTCGATGGTGACCCGCTGTGGCTACTGCTGATCTCCGGTAGTGGCAACGCGAAAACCGAAACCGTACAAGGGCTAGACGGCGTCGGCGCGATAGTGACCAGCACCATCTCGTCAGCCGGCGCTTTGTTGTCGGCCACGGGCCGAAAGGACCGTGCTAATGACGCGACCGGCGGGCTGCTGCGCAAGATCGGTGCACACGGCGTTCTGGTTATCAAGGACGTCACCAGCATCTTGTCGATGTCAGGCGAAGCTCGTAACGAGGTGCTCGCTGCACTGCGCGAGGTCTATGACGGGCGGTGGTCACGCAACGTCGGATCAGACGGCGGGATGACGCTGGAATGGGCTGGTCGGATCGCCGTCGTGGGTGCGGTGACAACTGCCTGGGATAAGGCGCATGCGGTGATCGCGGCGATGGGGGATCGCTTCGTTCTTATCCGTATGGACTCCACCAAAGGCCGGCAGGCAGCGGGCCGCAAGGCGATTGGCAATACCGGTAGCGAAGTCCAGATGCGTGCGGAGCTGGCCGAGGCGGTGGCTGCTGTTCTAGCCGGAATGTCATCGGCGCCGGTAACACTGACCGGCGCCGAGACCGACATTCTGCTTGCGGCTGCCGATCTGGTGACGCTGTCACGCACCGGTGTGGACTACGACTACCGGGGAGATGTCATCGACGCGCACGCCCCGGAGATGCCCACAAGATTCGCCAAACAGCTTGCCCAAGTCGTTCGCGGGGGCGTTGCCATCGGGGTGAATCGCGACCACGCGCTGCGGCTGGCGATCCGGTGCGCTCGCGACAGTATGCCCCCGCTGCGATTGGCGATCATCGACGACGTTGCTGCCCACCCGGACAGTGCGACTGCTGATGTGCGTAAGCGGTTGGGTAAGCCGCGTGCCACCGTCGACCGGCAGCTTCAGGCGCTGCACATGCTCGGTGTTCTTCAGTGTGACGAGCAGGAGGTTCACCACGCTGGCCGAGATGGCACGCGATGGTTCTACCGGCTGGCCGACGGAATAGAGCCTGGCGCACTGGACCCCGATTCAGTACCAGATTCTGCGGTACGTACCCCTTACCCCCAAGAAGTAGGGTCGCCGGATTGTGCGGTGACCAGCGCGCAAGGCACGGGTACCGCAGAATCTGGCACTGGCCCGACATGCCCCTGCGGCTGCCCGCTTGTCAACGAGGAATCGGTCAAATCGGGCCGGTGCTTGGAGTGCTACTACTCCGGCGAGGCGGCGTTGTGAGCGCGCCGTGGGTCGAGCTATTAGCCAAGGTTTTGGCGGGTGTGCCGAAGCTGCCCGAGGCCGCCTGCCGCAGCCACCTGGCGCTGTTCGATGCCGCGGCGGACGGCGACCGGCAGGCCGCCGAGCAGGCCGTGACGGTCTGCGAAGCCTGTCCGGTGCTCGCGGCTTGCGGCGAATGGATCGCCACCGCGCGGCGACCACCGCCGGGCGTCACCGCAGGCAAGTACACACCCACCAAAGAACCGAAAGAAGGCAAGAAATGACCGAACATATTCCAAACGAGATGCCCGCCGCAGCCATCATCGTCGATGACGACGGACTGCCCGTAGCGCACGTCAATTTCGACAGGCTCACCAGCGACGCCACTTTGCTCATGTACGAGATGGCGACCACCGCCGGTGATGACGCCGCCACCGACCAGGTAGCGGTGAAGTGGTCCAGCACCCACAGCCCGGACCACTTCGGCTACCTGTGCGCCTCAGCCCTTTCGCTCACCGTGCGCCACATCCTGGCCCCCACTCTGGACACCTGCGAACGCCTTGGCGTCGACCTACGGCACGGCCTACGCAAAGCATCCGCAGACGCGCACCGCGAACTCAAAGACGAAGGGAAACGCAATGACTGACCCGCGTATCAACTTGTCCGACGCCGCCAAGCTGACCGCCAAGCACGCCGAACTCGTCGTGGTCCCGCTCGACACGACCACATTGGGTCTGACGCTGGTCATCGACACCGAAGAATTCGCCCGGCTCTCAGTGAGCATGTCCATCGGCCAGGTGCGTTGCCTGGCCATGGAATTCACGCGCGCCGCCGAATGCAATCCCGAACAAATGGCCGCCCTCATGGAAATGCTCAAGAAAGGAAACCAAGATGACTGACGACACCACCACCGAGACAACCGAAGTCGTGGACACCTCGTCCACTACCGAGGCCCCCGCAGAATCCCAGTCGAAGGGTGACATCTCAGATGCGCCCCCTCGTGACACCGAGGCTCCTGACGGCCCCGAGCCGCAAAGCAAGCGCGAAGCTCGCTACCGGACCCAGCTCCGCGAAGCCGAAGCTGAACGCGACGAACTGCGGCAGGCCGTGGAAACGATGCAACGCAACGAGGTCGAACGTATCGCGGCCGAACACATCACCAAGCCCGCCGCACTGTGGACCGCCGGCACCGAGCTGTCCAGCCTCCTCACCGAGGACGGCACCGTCGACTCGGCGAGGGTAGCCGCCGCAGCAGCCGAAGCCCGCCAACAACTCGGACTCGAACACCCCCAAGCAAAGCGCCAACGCGGCCCCGTCGTACCCCGCGAAGGCATGAGCTACGGCCGGGCAACAACAGGCAGCACGTGGGAGAACGCATTCAAGTAGTAGAATCACTGTGACGCCGAACATCTGGTGAGTCACCAGACCGGCAAACATAGCCGCCCACGCGGGCACCGGACGACGCGAGCCGCGCACCGAGGACAACAACCACGGTGCGCGGCTTTCGCGCATCCGAACCCCGTAAGGAACACGAACAATGGCAACTCAAACCACTTTGACCAGCGCAACCGCCTGGTCACCGGATGTCACCGCCGTCGCACCAAACGACGCCATCCCCAACGCGCTCATCCTCCAGACCTCCACCGTCGCCGGAACCGTCGAAGGCGACGCCCCCATGGTCCGCGTCATGTACGTCAACGACGCCGACGCCGGATTCGTAGAAGAAGGCGCAGCCATCGATGTCGACGACCCCGGCCTTGCGGAGCGGCTGATCCCGACCGGGAAGGTGGCGCAGCTTGTGAAGCTGTCGCGCGAGCAGTGGCACTACGAGAACGCTGCGGCGCTACTTTCGGCCAGCGTTGCCCGTGCCGTCACCCGCGCCGGAGACACCGCCTACCTCAGCCAGGCAGCGCCCACAAGCCCCGCAGTCACGCCGCCCGCCGGCCTGATCAACGTCCCCGGCATCGTCAACGGCGGCGCCGTCGCCGACGACCTTGACGGCCTTGTCGACCTCCTGGCGACCCTTGCGACGAACCTCGCCACCCCGAGCCACATCTTGCTGTCGCCCACCGCATGGGCATCATTGCGGAAGTTCAAAGTCGCGGACAGCTACAACACCACCCTGCTTGGCACCGGAGCCACCGACGCCCAGCCCTACCTGCTCGACCTACCGGTCGTCGTCACCCCGGCCCTGACGGGCAACAACGGCATGGTCCTGGACAACACCGCCGTAGTGTCCGCGGTCGGGCCGGTGATGGTCGCCACCAGCGAACACGCCTTCTTTGACTCCGACACCATCGCCGTCCGCTGCACCTGGCGGTTCGGGCAGAACGTCGTCAAGCCCAACCGGATCGGCAAGTTCACCGTCACCGCACCGACTGACGGCGGCTCCTAGCAAAACGTGCGCAAGCTAACTAGGTAATCAATGAATCGAACAGGCGGGCTGTCGAACGGGCGTGCGATAGAGTAGCACGCCCGTTCGATACCGAACCGCATAGCCGACCCATGCAAGCCCCTGACCTGCGACGATAGGGGGGGCACCCCCCCGACCAGCGCAAACGCGCCGCTCGTGGCTTAGGCATGTGTGTGTGTCACCCCCCTCCCCCCTCCAGCTAACGAACGACTGTGCGAGCAAAGTCGAACGGCCGTTCGATACGTAGGTGTCGGGTTGTCGAGCTAGCTAATTCGGGACGCTATGGAATGGAGGTCTAGATGATCTACGACTCACTGAATGCGGCGATGGAGGCCGGTGACGAGTTGGCCGAGGCCAGGATCAGGTACCGGTTGCTGGCTGAGACGTTCGAGGCGATGCCGTCGCTTCGCTCGAACTTGAATCCGCAGTTGGAGCGGGCGAAGGCGGAGATTGCCAGGTTACGGGCGGCGGCAGTCACGGGCGAGAAGAAGCCGCTCGGCAAGGTGGTGGCGTTCGATGCCGATCGCTTCCGGAAGTCGGGCGCATAGGACTGCCGGTGACGGCGGTGACGGCGTCGACCGACACCGGCTCGGCAGGTGGAACATTTGTTACACCTGCATCGAGCGACCGGCGCGCTTCCGTGTGGCGAAGGGCACGTCATGACGGGTTGCTAGCCCTAGCGTGTGCCTGCATCTGGTCCCGCGCAAAGCAGCGGCCCCCAGCGCGATGCTGGGGGCCGCTTTCGTCGTGTCGGGGTCAGGCTCTCATTGCGCCACCGCCCTGGCCACAATCCGCAGGGACCGCGCAACGGCTGCGTCGTCATCCCACGTCATGCCGTCGCCGCCCGATTCGGCGAGCTCGGCGCGCAACCGCATGAAATCAGCGGCGTCATCACGGCTATAGGCGTCCACGACGGCTGCGGCCGCGACGTGCTTTGCATCCGCCCAGCTCATCCCGGCGAAAGCACCCTCGAGCTGGAGCACGCCGCACAAGTCTTGGACTAGCGCGACGAATCCAGCGCCGCCGCACTGCGTTGCCACCTGGACCATCAGGTCAAGTGCAGCCCGCTCGACATCAGACGGCGCGACATCGTGGGTGGTGGTCATTTCGCCACCGCCACAGTCCGCTCGGCCAGCTCGTCGGCCTCGGCCTGTAGAGCTGCGGCCCGCTCGCTGGCCTGCCGGATGGCTGCGGCCAACGCCACCGCCTGCGACGGCAGCGCCCCGTTACCGGCCCCGGCGACCGGCGAGACCAGGTAGACGCTGGTCACTTCGCTACCGTCGTTGGCGACGTACTGATGGCCGGTGACGCGTGCCCCCAGCCAATTCCGACCAGGCAGGGCCGGGAAGAACTCGCAGGCGAACTCTCGGAACGTGTAGGTGTGGTCCGCAGTGTCCGACCAGTCGCCGACCTCGATCGCACCGGGTGGGGCAGGCACGGTGGCGTCGTCCCTATCAGGGATGGTGGCGGCGACCAGCGCATCGAGCGCGTCGTCGGGGATACCGGCGCCCTGGGTAATGGAGCTGTCGACGGGGTGGGTGGTGGTCATGGTTCGTTCTCCGTTCATAGTGTTCTAGAACGGTTCGCTTGCA